>JAYVRT010000237.1:0-7268 GCA_043776025.1 Archangiaceae bacterium
ACAACATCGAAGCCCACCGCGCGGTCGCCGATCTGAGCCGAACGGGCCGATCAGCTGTTTTTCACGCCAGATTCACCCACAGATTCTGCTGAGGACCCGGGAAACGAGGCAGAAGCGATCGCGAGCCTTTCGGTGGCCCGGTCGGCGATCGAAGCGCGGCAGGCGGCGGACCACCAGTGGCCCGCGCGGGCCGCGCGCGCCCAGCTGTGGGAAGCGTTGGCGCTCAGCCGGATGCATCGGCCCGCGGCGCTGCGAGAGGCACTGGCGGCCGCGGAGAAGGCGGGCATCGAACGGCGCACCACCCAATCGGCCCGGCAGGAGCTGGAGACGAAGAAGGGGCGGTGAGTCGCTACTGAAGGATCCGCCGAATTCCCTGCATCGCGGGCTCGTCGCTGACCGGCGCGCCCATCGCCACGAGGTAGAGCGTCGCAGCGTTGATCTCGAACGGGTGCACGTGCAGCTCACGGTCGTCCCATTCGAGGACGCGCAAGCGACGCGAGGCTCCGAGCACGCCCATCCACTCGAGGTCGCCGTCGCCAGCGCCGGCGATGAAGCCGGCCTCGCTGGAGAGCGCGAGGGCTTCGACGCCGCGGGTGAGGCGGAGCGCCTCGAGGTAGCGCGACATCGCTTCGTGCATCTTCTTGCTGCGGCGGACGCGGCGTTCGGTCATCGGCGAAACTCCAGGAGGGGGGCCTACAAGCCTGAAGCAAGCCTTCGCAGGCGCAAGATTTCCGCCCCGCGTCAGACCGGCCCGTAGACCTTGAGCATCACCGCGTAGAGCGCAGGGTCATTCTTCTGCAGCCATGGGCGGCCGTTCTCCCCCATCCCCTGGTTCCGGCCGAAGTAGGCGTTGGTTCCCTGGGCGAAGTACTCGTGGGAGTTCGTCGAGCCGTACTGCTCCGTCCACGGGCCGCCCGCGGCCTTGCGCGCCGCGTAGGCGTCGTCGATGTGCACCTTCTCGGCGACACCCAACGCCTCGGAGTGAATCACGTGGGCGAGCTCGTGGACCGCGACGCTGTAGTTGCCCGGGTAGGTGTCGCTCGGCAGCTGGGTGAGGTTCTCCTCGGGCACGCCGACGGCGATCCGCCCGTCGGGGGTGGGGGTGCCACCGACGCCGCGCACGTCGTCCCAGAGGCGGCCGTCGAAGGTGCGCTTGCCGCGCAGTGATGCGAACTCGGGCAGGTCGGTCATCTTCCGGCCCACTGGAATCACCACCAGCTCCACGTGCGCGCTCTTCAACTTCGCGCGGATGTCGGCGCGGTGGGTCATCGAGGCGACGATCGCCCGCGCCTCGACCTCGGCGTCAGGCGAGGGAAGGTACTCGGTGAGTCCGACGCCGCGGAGCACCGCCCCGTGGGCCGCGGGCGCCGGAGGAGGCGGCAGCGGCACTTCCAAAAAGCCGTCGGCGGCCGGCGCACGCTCCGCCGAAGCGGCGGGTCCGGCCAGGGCGACCGCGACCGGCGCGGCCACAGCGGGCTTGCCGCGAATCTTCATCCCCCGATGACCTCGAAGCCTTCACGCTTCAGCGCCGCGATGAACTCCGACGGAGACGTGGCGGCCGCGAGCAGCCCGGCGAGCTGGTCCTCGAAGCGGGCGTCGTGGGCCTGCGCGTCGAGGAATGGGTGGGCGGGGGGCTTGAAGCCGGGCGGGCGCGCACCCTGGCTCAACAACACCCCTGGCTGGGCCGCGAAGCTGAGCACCCGCCTCCCGTCTCTGCGTACCTCGTAGGTCACGAGCCCTCCCGCTGCGCGCAGGTGAGGTTACGCCAAATGGCCGCCGCGCTGGCGACAATGCATTGTCCCCGCGAGGTGGTATTTCTGGGTCCGATGCCGACGCGCGATCCAATCCTCGAGCTCTTCCCCCTGGGCGTCCCCTGGAAGACGGTGGACCCCTTCATCTTCTGCGTCCACCACTACGACGCTTACCCGGCGGGCAACGAGCGGCTCGGGCCGGCGGTCAGCCTCAAGGGCCGTCGCATCGGTGAGGACTTCGAGGGGCTCGACGGCTGGCGGATGTACCACGGCGACGTGGTGCCGGGCTTTCCCCAGCATCCGCACCGCGGGTTCGAGACCGTCACCGTCTCGCGGCGAGGGCTGATCGATCACTCCGACTCGCTCGGCGCCACGGCGCGCTACGGCGGCGGCGATGTGCAGTGGATGACCGCCGGCAAGGGCATCGTCCACTCGGAGATGTTCCCACTGCTGCAGCGCGACCGGGGCAACCCGCTCGAGCTGTTTCAGATCTGGCTCAACCTGCCCCGCACCGACAAGCTCGTGGACCCCTACTTCTCGATGTTCTGGAACAAGACGGTGCCGCGCTTCGAGACGACCGAGGTCGAGGTGACGGTGGTCGCGGGGAAGCTCGGGTCCGCGCGTCCGCCCAACCCGCCGCCGCACTCCTGGGCCGCGCGCGCCGACAGCGACGTGGCGATCTGGTCGATTCGGCTCGCGCCGCTGGGCCGCTGGACGCTGCCTCCCGGTGGGGCCTCGAGCAACCGCACCCTCTACTTCTTCCGGGGCAGCGCGCTCACCGTCGCGGGGAAGGCGATTTCTCCCAACCAGGGGGTCGCGGTGCGCCCCGACGGCGGGGTCGAGCTGGTCGCGGGAAAGGACGGCGCCGAGCTGCTGTTGCTGCAGGGCCGGCCGATTGGCGAGCCGGTGGTCGCCTATGGACCCTTCGTGATGAACCCCCGCGAGGAGATTCAGCAGGCCTACGCCGACTACGAGCGCACCGCCTTCGGCGGCTGGCCCTGGCCGAGCCACGGTCACGTCCACGCCCGCGACGCCGGCCGCCACGCGCGCCACGCCGATGGCCGCATCGAACGCGCCGACCCATGAGCGACGCGCCGAAGGTCTCGACGGATCCGCTCGCCGAGCTGCGGGCACGCACCCACGCCACCACCGACGCCGGCCGCCCGGACGCGGTGGCGAAGCGGCGCAAGACGGGGCAGCGCACCGCGCGGGAAAACGTCGCCGACCTCGTCGACGCAGGGAGCTTCGCCGAGTACGGAGCCCTCGCGGTCGCGGCGCAGCGCAACGAGCGATCGATCGACGAGCTGGTGAAGAGCAGCCCCGCCGACGGGGTCCTCTGTGGCATCGGCACCGTCAACCGGGCGCTGTTCGACGCCGAGCGCGCCCGGACGATGGTCCTCGCTTACGACTACTCCGTCTTCGCCGGCACCCAGGGCATCGTCGGGCACCGCAAGCTCGACCGCGCGCTTGCGCTGGCGGCGCAATGGAAGTTGCCGGTGGTCCTCTTCGCCGAGGGCGGCGGCGGCCGGCCCAACGACACCGACGTGCAGACCGTCTCTGGGCTCGACACGCCCACCTTCCTGTCCTTCGCCGCGCTCTCCGGCCAGGTGCCGCGGGTGGGAATCGCCTCGGGCCGTTGCTTCGCGGGCAACGCCGCGCTGCTGGGCTGCTGCGATCTGATCATCGCCACCGAGAACAGCAACATCGGCATGGGCGGCCCGGCGATGATCGAGGGCGGCGGGCTGGGCAAGTTCACCCCGGAACAGATCGGCCCGATCGACGTCCAGGTGAAGAACGGCGTCGTCGACGTCCGGGTGGCGGACGAAGCGGCGGCGGTGGCGGTCGCGAAGACGTACCTCTCCTATTTCCAGGGCCCGCTGGCGGCGTGGGCCTGCGCGGACCAGGCGAGCCTCGCGGGCGCGCTGCCCGAGAACCGCCGCCGCGCCTACCAGATCCGGCCGATCCTCGAGACGCTCGCCGACGACGGCACGGTGCTCGAGCTGCGCCGCGACTTCGGCAGGAGCCTGGTCACCGCGCTCGCCCGCTTCGAAGGCCAGCCGGTGGGGTTGATCGCCAGCGACACCCACCACCTCGGCGGAGCGATCGACGCCGACGCCGCGGACAAGGCGTCGCGTTTCTTCCAGCTGTGCGATGCGTTCGGCCTGCCGTTGATCTCGCTGTGCGACACCCCGGGCTTCATGGTCGGGCCGCCGGCGGAGGCGACCGCGCTGGTGCGGCACGCGTCGCGAATGTTCGTCAACGCGGGCGCGCTCTGCGTGCCGGTCTTCACCGTGGTCCTGCGCCGCGGCTACGGGCTGGGCGCGCAGGCGATGGGCGGCGGCCACTTCCACGCGCCCTTCTTCACCATCGCCTGGCCGAGCAGCGAGTTCGGTGGGATGAACCTCGAGGGCGCGGTGCGGCTGGGCATGCGCAAGCAGCTCGAGGCGATCGAAGGCCCCGCGGAGCGCGAAGAGCTGGTGAAGGCGATGATTGCCGAGGCGCAGCGCCGGGGAACGGCGGTCAACGTCGCCTCGCTGCTGGAGATCGACGCGGTGATCGAGCCTGCCGAGACCCGCGGCTGGCTGCTGCGCGGACTGCGCTCGGTGCCCCGCGCGGCCCCTCAACCCCGGCGCCGGTTCGTCGACACCTGGTGAGCAGGCCGGCGCCATGGGTGTGGCTGCTGATGGTCGCTGGCGCGGCGAGCGCCGCGGACCTCGAACTGCCCGCGCCGCTGGGCTCGGCCTGGGGCGTTCAGAACCTGCCGGTGGCCGCCTTCGCCGACGGCACCTGGCTGGTGGCCTGGCACGACCAGGGAGAGCTCGGGGGGAAGCAACATCTCCTCCACGCGACGCGCGTCGGCGCCGACGGGCAGCGGCTCGACTCGCGCGATCTGATCCTCGCCGCCGAAGGCCAGCAGCAGGTGGCGCTCGCCGGCTGCGGGAAGGCGGGGTGGATCGCCGTCTGGACCCAGGGGTTCCAGCCGAAGCGAGGCCCGGGCACCTCGCAGATCCTCGCACAGCGAATCTCCGCTGACGGATCCTTCGTCGATCGCGTCCCCCTTCCGCTGAGCTCGGGCCAGGCGGCGCGGCCGGTGGTCGCCTGCGACGGAGAACGGGCGCTGGTGGCGTGGACGGAGCAGCCCCGGCCGGAGACTGTCACCGCCGCGGGCGCGATCGTCCCGATGCAGGGGGCACCCGGCAGTCCGCGCATCCTAGCCGCGGAAGACGGCCAGCAGGTGACGGTCACGGGGGTCGCCGTCGACGGCGTGCAGTGGCTGGTGACGTGGAGCCAGGCCGGTTACCCAGAGCGTACGGTCGGGGTCCTGCGGGGCCGCCGCTTCTCGCTCGCCGAGCTCAAGCCGATCGATCCCCGTCCGTTTGCCCTCACCGGTGAGGCCACCCAGGCGACCACGCCGCGCCGGCCTGCGGTCGGGGGGCCGAAAGGGTTCGCTTTCGGGTGGACGGACATTTCCGATTTCCACGCGATGCGCGCGCACGTGACGACGATCTCCGCCGCGGGCGTGGTGGCGATCGCCGACGTCGGCAAGCCCGGGACCGGGTTGCTCGGCGTGGCCCCCGCCGCCGGCGGCTGGTGGGTCGCCTTCGATCGCGACTCCACCCTCGACGAGCCCCAGCGGCCGTCACCGGTGCAGGTGGCACGGCTCACCGCGGGCACGCTCGGGCCGGCGCAGGTGGCGCCGGGGCCGCTGACGTTCGACGCGCTCAACGCGGACACCGCGTTGGAGAGTGACGGCGGCAACCGGGTGTTGCTCGTCTGGGTCGACTCGCTCAATGCACGCCTGCCATTTCGCTCAGGGATGCCCGACGTTCACGCGACGCCACTGTCGGGCGGCGAGGGAGGCACGAGCCTCGCGCCGGGGCTGGTGTCGATCGGCCGTTCGCACCAGCAGGGCGTCGCGGTGGCGGGCAACGACACCGGGTGGCTGCTGGCGTGGGTCGAGCACCGCACCCGCGACGGCCAGGTCGTGAGCGCCCGCCTCTCGCCGCGGGGGCAGCCGCTCGACGAACGGCCGATGGAGCTGTCGTTGCCGGCGCCTCTGCTGCGCGCAGTGGTGGTCGCTTCGAGCGCCTCGCTGTTTCTCGTCTCCTGGGCCGACGACTCGAACGGGCTGCAAGCGGTGCGGGTCGAGGCGGCGACCGGAAAGCTGCTGGACGCCGCGCCGATCAAGCTCGGCGCAGACGGGCACGCCAACCCTTCGGTGGCGTTCGACGGGAAGAACTTCCTCGTCGTCTGGGAGACCCAGGGCCGCATCGTCGGCGCCCGGGTATCGCCGGAAGGAAAGCTGTTGCAGGAAAGGCCGTTTCCAGTCGCCAACGACCTCCAGTGCCGGAGCCCGGCGGCGGCGTGCGTGGGCAAGCGCTGTGTCGTCGTCTACCCCTTCGGCGCGGGCCAGCTCAACGTCGCGCGCGGCGTCGACGGCGTCTTCGGCCAGAGCAGCGGGATCCCCGCGGGGGGCGTCGACGAGGTGTCGGTCGCCCCGCGGCCTGACGGCTTCCTCGTCGCCTGGTCCGGCGCGGCAGAGGGTCCTGAGGGTGAGCGGGTATTGGCGACGATCGGCGCGGCGCACCTCGACCCCGACAAGGGCACGGTCCGCGAAGTCTCGGTTCCCCCCGGCCAGCGCGACGATGTCGCTCCTTCAGTCGCCGGGGACGCGGTCGCGTTCACCCGCGGCGGCTCGGAGTGGCGGTTCGGCGTCGCGCGCACGGTGCGCCTGGCGCCGCTGGGCACCTCGAGGCTCGGCCCGACCGAGCTGGGGCCCGGAGAACGCGCGGTGTTGGCCGCGACGGCGCGGGGGGGACTGCTGGCCGCTTGGGAGCACGACGGAAAGATCCGCGTGCGGCTGGTGTGGCCCGCGGGGCGCTGACGGCTCAGGCGAGGCGGGCGACGATCTCGCCGGTGGCGAGGACCTCGAACGCGGTCGGCACCACCGAGATGCCGTACTTGCGCGCGATCTCCGGCCGCTTCGAGACGTCGATCTTCACCACCGCCCTGCCCTTCGCCTTGAAGTCCGCCTCGAGAGAGAGGCAGTCGCTGCACAGCGGGTGGGTGAAGTGGACGACGGTGCCGTCGGCGATCGCGGCGCCGGTGCTGTCGACGTCGAAGCGCTCGATCACCTTCTGCTTGATGCCCTTGAAGCGGGCGATCAGCCGGTAGAGCTCGCAGCCGACGCAGAGGCCGGTGGTGGCGGCGAGGCTCGCGAGGACGGCGACGGTGAGGCCGAGCCACCAACCGACGCGGTCGGCGCCGGCGAGGTAGGCGGCGCTGGCGGCGGTCAGCACCGCGACCCCGATGATGTTCGCGAAGCGCGGGGCGCGCGAGTCCTCCAGCGGGCCCTCGCCGAAGCGCGGCTGGACCCAGACGAAGTACGCGACGCACGGCAGGCAGTACTTGCGGCCCCAGGTGAGCCCGACGGCGAGCTGAATCGCCAGC
This sequence comes from Archangiaceae bacterium, assembly GCA_043776025.1. GTDB lineage: Bacteria > Myxococcota > Myxococcia > Myxococcales > Myxococcaceae > JAYVRT01. The sequence goes on from JAYVRT010000237.1 coordinate 7,203, forward strand.
AGCGTCAGCAGCGGCCAGAAGCCGGTCACGGTGGCGGCGAGGGCAAGGGTCCCGACCACCACCTGG
>JAYVRT010000238.1:0-7257 GCA_043776025.1 Archangiaceae bacterium
GGGACCGCGGGCGCCGCCGACCGGCTGATCGAGCGCCTCTCGGTCGCCGGGGACGTCGCCGCCCGCGCCGCGCTCGGCCTGGGCGTCGAGATCCGCCAGATGGCGCCGGCGCCGCTGCCGCCCAGGGCCTACCCCGCGCTCGCCGCGCTGCTGAAGAAGGAGCTGCCGATCTCCACCCGCTACGGAGGGGGCTACGCGTTGGCCGCGTCGAAGAACGCGCTCGCCCGGCCGGGCCTTTCGATCTGCGTCGGCGACGAGGTCTCGGAGATTCGCGCGATCTGCGCCAAGGGCCTGGGGGACGCCGGCACCGAGGCCGACGCGGCGGCGCTGCGCAAGCTGCTCGACGACGCCGACTACCGGGTAGCGGTCGAAGCCGCACGCGGCCTCGCCAAGCTCGCCAACCGTTGCAAGGCCAACTGCAACGCGTCGCTCGAGGCGATCGGCGATCTCAACCTGAGGGTTGAGCGCCTGATCCGCGGGGACACCGCCGGCGGAGGCCAGCCCCTGCTCGCGCTGGCCCAGACTGGACTCCCGGCGGCGGCGAAGCCGACGGTGGTGGCGCTGCGATCGCAGCTGCTCGTCGCCCTGACCAACGTCAAGGAGGCGGCGATCAAGAAGGACATCGCCAACATCGACTGCCGCCTCGCGGCGCTGCTCGACCGCATCGGCGGCGAGCTCAAAGAGGTGCTGACCTGCGGCGCCGGGGTGGTCCCCGAGGCGCTGCGGCTGGCGATCGGCCTGCGCGAGGTCGCGGCGAACCCGGCGAAGGATGCGGCGAAGCGCGCCGAGGATCTGCTCGTCTACCTCGACCACCCTGATCCCAGGGTGAAGCTCGCGGCGATCGAAGCGCTGGGCGACAACCGCGCGGCCCAGGCGGCGGCGAAGCTCCGGCCGATTCTCGCTGGGGCCGATTTCGTGCTTGTCGGCGCCGCCGCCACCGCGCTGGCGAAGATCGGAGACAAGGAGTCGATTCCGACGATCATCAGCCAGGCCCGGCTGGCGATGCAGGTGGTCGAGCTCGCGCCCCCGCTGGGCGAGGCGATCGAGACGCTGGCCGCGATCGACGCGGTGCCAGCGATGCAAGAGTGGCTCAAGTCCACCCACGCCACCGTGCGCAACGCCGGAGCCCAGGCGCTGACCAAGCTCACCGGAAAGCCGGTGGTGGCGATGCGGCGCGAGCGCCCGGCCGAAGGTGACCCCGCCGGCGCGGTGCCGATCGACGCGACGATCACCTTCAAGACGGAGAAGGGCGACTTCGTGGTGAAGCTGTTCACCCACGACGCGCCGCTGACCTCGTTCAACTTCTACAGCCTCGCGAAAAAGGGCTTCTTCAAGAACGTCGACTTCCACCGCATCGTCCCTGACTTCGTCGCCCAGGGCGGAGATCCGCGCGGCGACGGCGAAGGCGGCCCGGGCTACACCATCCGCTGCGAGGTCAACCACCATGTGTACACCCGCGGGGTGATCGGGGTGGCGCTCGGAGGCAAGGACACCGGCGGCAGCCAATTCTTCGTCACGCTGGCGCCCGCTCCGCACCTCGACGGCCGCTACACCTCGTTCGGAGAACTCACTACCGGGCAGGAAGTCGTCGACGCCTTGCTCGAGGGTGACAAGATCCTCGACGCCGTCGTCGCGCCCTGACCCTTCAGACCGCCGGAACCAGGGGCTTGCCCGACCACTTCTTGCGGTCCTCCTCTTCGAGGACCTCGACCTGGTGGCGGATGTCGAGCCAGTCGCCGTCCGGGACCTCGAGGAAGGCGTTGACCAGATCCGGATCGAGCTGGCTCCCGCCGACCCGGCCGATCTCCGCCTTCGCGACGTCGAGCGGCCGGCCCTTCCGGTAGGGTCGATCGGAGGTGATCGCGTCGAGGGCGTCGACGATCGAGAAGATCCGCGCGCCGACGACGATCTCCGCGCCCTTCACCGTCTGGGGATACCCCTTGCCGTCCCAACGTTCCTGGTGCTGGTAGACGATCTGCGCCGCGTCCTTCAGGTAGGGGATCGCGCTCAGCATCCGAAAGCCGATCTCCGGGTGGAGCCGCATCTCGACCCACTCCTCGGGCGTCAGCGGGCCGGGCTTGAGCAGAATCGAATCGCGCACTCCGATCTTCCCGATGTCGTGCAACAGCGCGCCCTGCTCGATGTGCAGCAGCTGTTGCCCGGCGATGCCCATTTCCTCGGCGATGCGCCGGGTGAAGCGCGCCACCCGCCACGAGTGCCACTGGGTCTCGGTGTCGCGGTAGTCGAGCGCGCGCACCATGCCGTCGAGCAAGCCGTTGGTCCGTTCGATCACCGCCGACTCGAGGTGTTGGTTGCGCTGCTTCAGCTCCGCCTGCAGCCGCCGGTTCTCTTCCATCAGGTGGAAGTGCTGCACCGACGCCTTCACCACGCTCGTCAGCTCGCCCAGATTCCACGGCTTGGACAGCAGCCGATAGACCTCGCCCCGGTTGACCGCCTCGAGCGCTACCTTGAAGTCCGCGGCGGCGGTGAGCATCAACCGCACGGCGTTCGGGGTCGATTCCTTGAGGATTCCGAGCAGCTCGATGCCGTTCAGGTTCGGCATCATGAAATCAGTGATCACCACCGAAAAGTTTCGTTCTTCCGATGCCTTACGGGGATCCGTGTGAGAGACGACCTCATGCCCCTCGCTCTGGAGAATCTTCGTAAGTGCTTGAAGAATCAGGGCATCGTCATCAACGACCAGGATCCGGATCATGGGCGGCGTGGAGCCTATACCGTCGGAGGGTGGGCCTTCCTCTTTTCTGGATAGGGTGGGGGTGGTCGTCTATCCTCCCCCAACGAGATGGCGAGGCCTTCCGCAGGAAACCGGCCAGCGTCGAGTGATTCCGAACGCGTCCCGGTGGTGGTCATGGGGTTGGGCTTCATTGGGCAAGAGATTGCCCGCGCCGCCCTGCGCTCTGAAGAGCTCGAGCTGGTGGGCGCGATCGACTCCGGTCCGAAGCTGTTGGGAAAGAAGATCTCCGACGTCCTCGGCGTCCCCGCAGGCACGTTCAAGGTCAGCGGGACGATCGGGGGAGCGGTCGGCGGCCGCAAAGGCGTGGTCCTGCTCCAGGCGACAGGCTCGAAGCTTCCGCTGGTGATGGACCAGCTGCTCGAGGCGGTGAAGCTCGGGCTGTGCGTCGTCAGCACCTGCGAGGAGCTGTCCTTCCCGTACTTCCGGCACCCGAAGCTGGCCGACAAGCTCGACGCCGCGGCGAAGAAAGCCGGCGTCAGCCTGCTCGGCACCGGGGTCAACCCGGGCTTCGTGCTCGATCGCCTCGTCGCGACCGCGGCCCAGGTCTGCGGGCCGGTGCGCCACGTGAGCGCGGTGCGCATCGTCGACGCCCGCACCCGGCGCGAGGCGCTGCAGCGCAAGGTCGGCGCCGGCCTCACCGAAGAAGAGTTCTTCCGGCTCGTCGACGCCGAGCAGCTGGGCCACGTCGGCCTCGCGGAGAGCGCGGCGCTCTGCGCGCTCGGCTGCGGCATCGACTGCGACGACTTCGAGGAAGAGATCAGCCCGGTGCTCGCCGAGGAAGACATCACCGGCGGCGCGTTCATGGTGAAGGCGGGCAAGGTCGCGGGGATTCACCAGACCGCGGTCGGTCTGGCCGACGGCCAGGAGCGGGTGAGGCTCGAGCTGACGATCGCCATCGGCGCCGAGGGCGCTTCGGACACGATCACCCTCGACGCCGAGCCGGGCTTGACGCTGCACATCCCCGGTGGCACCGCCGGCGATCGCGCCACTGCCAACGTCGTCGTCAACGCTGCACCCAGAGTGAAATCCGCGGAGCCGGGGCTGCTCACCGTGCTCGAACTGCCCGCAGGGCGCTGAAAAGACCAGGAAAGGGGGAGAGCTTCACCATGCTCGACAAGAACGCGGTTGGAAGGACGACGCCGCCCACGCTCAACGAGGTCGAGAAGGGCGCGATCCGCCGCTTCGCCGAGGCCCTGGGCGACTACAACCCCATCTATTACGACGACGACTACGCCCGGGCGTCGGGGTTCGGCTCGGTGGTCGCTCCGCCGACGTTCCCCTGTTCGTTTCACACCGGCGCCGACCTGCGCGAGCTGCTCGGCGTCCCGCTGCGAACCCTGCTCAACGCCGAGGCGAGCTTCGAGTACGAGCGGCCGATCGTCGCGGGCGATCGCCTGCTGGTGACCTCGCGCGTCGCCGAGGTCCAAGAACGCCCCAGCAGCACCGGCAAGATGGAGGTCGCAGTGCTCGAGGACGAGGGCCGCGACGAGGAAGGCCGGCTGGTTTACCGGATGCGCCGGACCCTGGTGGTGCGCGGCTCGAAGGAGAACGCCTGATGCCTCCTCGCAAGATCTACTTCGAGAACGTTCGCGTCGGGGACGAGCTGCCGGCGATGGCGAAGTCGCCCGTCGACCGTGTTCAGCTGGCCCGCTTCGCCGGCGCCACCAGCGACTACAACCCGATCTACGTCGACGAGATCTACGCCAAGAGCCTGGGGATGCCGTCGGTCTACGCTCCAAGCCTGTTGGGGATGAGCTTCCTCGGCCAGCTGGTCGGCGATTGGGGCCGTGGCGCGAGCTTGAAGAAGTTCACTGTGAAGTTCATCAAGCTGCTCTGGCCGGGCGACACCCTGGTCTGCAAGGGGCGGGTGAGCGATCGCCACGGCGACGGCGGCAAATACTTCATCGATCTCGACGTCTGGGCGGAGAACCAGAAGGGCGAGCTGGTGCTCAAGGGCCTCTCCACGTTGCAGGTCTACTTCTCCAGCGAAGACGAGAACCGGCAGAAGGCCGGCCAGCCCGCGCTGGTGGTCCAGGTCCAACGCGAGAGCATCCTCGCCCGGCCCCCCGACGCGGCGGCGAAGAAGACCAAGGGGAAGAAGGCCGCCAAGGCCGCGAAGGGGCCGAAGAAGCCCGCGAAGGCGAAGAAGCCGGCCAAGGCGAAGAAGGTGCCCAAGCCGAAGAAGGCCGCCACCAAGGCCAAGAGCGCGAAGGCCAAGGGACCTAAGAAGAAGAAGAAGTAGGTCTATGCCGCACTGCGTCGGAATTTGTTGACGCGGAAATCACCGCCGCACATAGATGCCTCAGGCACCACACCTGGGAGCGAACATGTCCGTCGGGATCAACCGCTACAAAATCGACCTTCGAGAGCTCAGCTTCGTGCTCATCGAGCAGTACGGCTACGCCCAGATCACCGGCCAGGAGCCGTTCGCGGCCTGGGGCATCGACGAATCGCAGGCGGTGCTCAAGGAGACCTACCGGTTCGCCCGCGAGGTGCTGGGGCCGCTCAACGCCAGTGGCGATCGCGAGGGCTGCAAGGTCGTCGAAGGGCAGGTGATCACCCCCAAGGGCTTCAAGGATGCGTGGACGAAGCTCTACGAGGGCGGGTTCAAGACCGTCTCCGTCGACCCGTCGCACGGCGGGCAGGGCGCCCCGGCGATGCTCTACGCGCTGGTCGAAGAGATGCTCTCGGGCGCGAACGTCGCCTTCAACATGTACTCCGCGCTCTCCTGGGGAGCGGCCGAGTTGATCGCCGCCTGCGGCACCGAGGCCCAGACGAAGAAGTACACCGAGAAGATGCTCAACGGCACCTGGGGCGGGACGATGTGCCTCACTGAGTCGCAGGCGGGCAGTGACGTCGGCAGCGCCACCACCAAGGCGATCAAGCAGAAGGACGGCGGCTACAAGATCCAGGGGACGAAGATCTACATCTCCGGTGGCGACCACGATCTGGCGGGCAACATCATCCACCTGGTGCTGGCGCGGGTCGAAGGCGCTCCTGCTGGGACGAAGGGCCTCTCGCTGTTCATCGTCCCCAAGCTGCGCATCGGCGCCGACGGCAGTTCGGGCAAGAGCAACGACGTCCAGGTGGCCTCGATCGAGCACAAGATGGGAATCAACGGCTCGGCGACCTGCGTGCTCAACTTCGGCGAGAACGACGACTGCTATGGAGAGCTGGTCGGCACCGTCGAGCACGTCGGGATGACACAGATGTTCAAGATGATGAACGGCGCGCGGATCGCCGTCGGGTTGCAAGGGCTGGCGCTGGCCTCCGCCGCCTACTTCAACGCGCTGGAGTACGCGAAGGACCGCAAGCAGGGCGCGAACTTCAAGTTCTGGAAGGATCCGACCAAGCCGCGGGTCGCGATCATCGAACACCCCGACGTGCGGCGGATGCTGCTCGAGCTCAAGGCGGTGACCGAAGGCATCCGCAGCCTGGTGGTGAAGCTGGCGATGCACGGTGACCAGGTCCGCATCTTCCAGGGCAAGGACGACGAGAAGGCGGCGTACCACAAGGGCCAGGCCGACCTCCTCACGCCGCTGGTGAAGGCCTACGGCTCGGAAGAGTCGTACCGGCTGTGCGGCCTGGCGATCCAGGTCTACGGTGGCGCCGGCTTCCTCAAGGACTGGCCGGTGGAGCAGTACGCCCGGGACTCGAAGATCTTCTCGATCTACGAGGGCACGACCCACATCCAGGCGATGGACCTCGTCGGCCGCAAGCTGGGCCAGAACGGCGGCGCCAACTTCCAGGCGTTCATGGGCGATGTCTCCGCCTTCGTCGACAAGCACCGCGGGCACGCGATCTACGGCAAGGAGATCGACAACCTCGCCTCCGCCTCCGAGGCGGTGATGGGCGTCGCGATGGGGATGCTCAGCTGGGCCCAGTCGGACAAGTTCACGCTGGTGCCGCTCAACGCCAACCGGTTCCTCGACATGATGTCCCGGCTCGCGGTCGGATGGCTGCTGCTGGACGCTGGGGTCAAGGCCGAAGAGGGCCTGGAGAAGACCCCCGGCGACAAGGCCTTCTACGAGGGCAAGCGCGCCTCGGCGCTCTGGTACGGCCGCAACGTCCTTCCGCAGATCGAGGTGATGGCGACGATGGCCCAGGCCGAGGACTCGTCTCCAGTGGAACTCGGCGACGACGCCTTCGGCTCGGCGGCTTGAACCGGCGTCGCGACGTTTGTTAGGGTCTAAAGGACTCTAATGGAGGTCGTGATGACGGAGCTGAGCTGGAAGGACCCCTTCATCCGGGTCGTCGAGGACGTGCTCACCCCCGCCGACTGCGCGGCGCTGATCGCGCGCATCGAGGCGCTGGGCCCCACCGACGCGCCGATCACCACCTCGCGCGGCTTCGAGCTGCGGCCCGAGCTGCGCAACAACACCCGGGTGATGTTCGACGACGCGGCGCTGGCGGCGCGCCTGTTCGACAAGGTCCGGCCGATCATCCCCGGGGAGCTGGAAGGGATCGCGCCGGTGGGGGCCAACGAGCGGCTGCGCTGCTAC
>JAYVRT010000239.1:0-7253 GCA_043776025.1 Archangiaceae bacterium
CTAGCAGCGTGCGGCGTTTCGCCCTCTCGCACGCGCCACGAGGCAGCTTCGAAGCTTGGTTGGCCGCGAGTTCCCGGGGAAGGCGAGCGCGAGCGCGAAGACCAGCAGGACAAGGAAGGAACAGCACGCGCACAGCCCCCGTTCGGCATCATTCAGCCGTCGCCGCCGGGGATGAGAGTGGGCGCTCGAGCTACGCAGCGCGCTCGAGTTTGTCGCAGGCTGGCAGCGGCACCAGCGCGGCGAGTGCTCGAGCAAGCAAGCGCAGGTTGCCGGCCATCGCGATCGCATGGACTTGGACTTGGGCGTTGCCCAGCCCGAAGGACCGAGCGTGGCGACCGCCATGGCGTGTCACTTCGTGAATCAGCCGTTCGCATTGCGAGCGCTCGCGGTAGTCGGCTCGGGCTTTGGGGTCCTTCCACACCTCGCGCGCCTCCCTGAGTTCCTGCTCGTGGGGATGCAGCGCCACCCGCCGTCCGCCTCTCTCTTTGCCCCGGCAGGCATCGCTCAAGGGACAGCGGTCACACGTTTCCTTTGGCCAAACGTAGAGCGCTGCATTTGCCTCGTGCTCCGAGGACCAGAATGGGCGGCGGTCGGTGCTCATGGTTCCGCTGGGACAAATCGCTTCGCGCCTGTCGAAGTCGATGGTGAAGGACGCCTTCCCGAGACGACCTTCTTTCGGCTCGACCGGCGGTGGGGGAGCCAGCAAGGTGACGCCGAGAGTCTTCTTCACTACGTGACGAAGCGTCGCGCCTCCGTACGCGGTGTCGCCCATGACACGGCTCAAGCCCGCGATGAGGTCCCTGGCTCGACGAATCAGCCGGTGGGCCGGTTGACCATCGTGGACGTTTCCGCTCGTCACCGTGATGGACAGGAACAAGCCGCTGACGACATCCCCGAGCACGTGCACCTTGAAGCCCTCGAAGGTCTGGCTCTTGCTCTTGCGACCGTGGCGGGCCTGCGGGTCAGTGAGACTGACCAGCCGATTTGCAGCGACTTTCCTGGCGATGACCAGTCGGCCACCATCGCCCGGCTCGAGATCCTGTGCGACCACGCGCACGAGGTAACGGCACCTGCGCAGGAGCCGCTTGCGGACCGACGCTCGGATTGGATGGGACGCGGTGGCTTCCCGAAGTGCGCCTACGACCCGGACAACGCCCTCCGCCAGTTGATGGGTCACCCGCGCGCGGGCGTCAGCGTCGTGCCAGTCAATCCTGAAGGCGCCCTTGGTGCTCTTCCCCGTGAGAAACGGCAGTTCCCACGCTGCCGCCACCGCAGCGACTGTGCTTCGCGTCGCTTTCGCCCAAAGCCCCGCGAGGCTTCGAAGGCCATCGCCGAGCAAGCGCACCGTGTCGCGCACCGCGCCGTAGCACCACATGGGTGTGCTGTCGGTCGCCCAGACTGGAGGGCGGCTGGTGCCGACGCCGGCGCTAAGGCAGCTACGGACGATGTGCTCGTGCAGCAGCAGGTACCGCGGCACCTGCGTGCTGCCGTGACGTTCCTGAAGAAACTTTTCAAAGTCGCGAATCGTCTTCTCGCTCGGCGTCTCCCCTCCGAGTTCCAAGCCCATCGCAGCGCGCCACGACATGTCCGTCGCCGCGCGGGCAACGCTGGCGCGGCGACTCATGCCCTGCTCGGTCCAACGAAGGACCACAAGGCTCGTCAAGACAGCGGCGGGCCACGCGTCGCGACCGCGCCCAGTCTTCCCGCGCCACGTGACGAAGAGCCACTCGGGGAACCACTGCGCGCGACATCTGGCCAACAGCCAGGCGGTGGTGCCGTGCTCAATGCAAGTCGGCGAAACGAATTCTGGGTGGAAGAACGAACCCTCGGTGAGGGGGCGAAGCGGCATGCGCGAGCTCCAGAGTGAAGCGCTTGCGCACGCCGATCTCCTCCGGCAAGTTGGCCGCGGTTCTGGTCTGCGTGCGTTTGAGCGAGTCCAAGAAACCGCGAGATCTCACGCGGGCCGGAGCCATCCAAGCCGCAATTTTCCTCAGCCAGCTAAGGGATCATTATTGCTGCGGGATTTCGTTTCCCCGCACGCTGCTAGGAGAACTTCAGGTCCACCTGACGCGCCCCGGAGATCGGGCGGCCGAGGAATCGCGCCCCAACCTCGAGGAAGCGATCGGGCACGTCGGTGACGAGGAAGTGGCGCTCAACGGTGGTCAGCTGGGTCTTGAGCAGATCGCGCTCGCCCAACAGCGCGGCGGCGCGGTCAGCGGTCGCGCGGGCGGAGTCGATCAGCGACACGTCGGGGCCGACGATCTCCGCGATGATCGGCGCGAGCAGCGGGTAGTGGGTGCAGCCGAGCACCAGGGTGTCGACGCCCTGGGTGACGAAGCCGGTGAGGTACTCGCTGGCGACCATCGTCGGCACGTCGCCGGTCACCCACCCCTCCTCGGCGAGCGGCACAAACAGGGGGCAGGACTTCAGCGTCACCGTCAGATCGCTGCGCTCGGCGAGCAGCGCCCGCTGGTAGGCGCCGGACTTGATCGTCCCGGGGGTGCCGATCACCGCCACCTTGCCCGTCTTGGTCTTGCGGGCCGCCGCGGCCGCGCCGGGCTCGATCACCCCGAGCACCGGAATCGGCAGCTTCGCTCGCAGCTCGGGCAGCGCGGACGCCGAGGCGGTGTTGCAGGCGACCACCAGCAGCTTGATGCCGTGCTCGAGCAGCAGCTCGGCGTTCTTCAGGGAGTAGCGCGTCACCACCTCAGCCGACTTGGTGCCGTAGGGGACCCGCGCGGTGTCCCCCAGGTAGACGGTGCTCTCCATCGGCAGGCGCTCGATCAGCGCCTTGAGGACCGTCAGCCCGCCCACCCCTGAGTCGAAGACGCCGATCGCGCCGTGTCTGTCGTGCCGCATGCCCTGCAACTCGTAGCACGAAGCGCGCCGGGCGCTGCGCTACTGGGTGCGGACCATCGGGATGTTGGTCGCGCTGCCGACCGTGACGAACTGCCCCGCGACCACGGTCACCGTCACCGCCGGAATGGCCTCCTGGTAGACGCTGGTGCCGCTCCCGAACGCAGTGAGGCGGACCTTGTAGATGCCCGGCTTGAGGTAGGGGTACTCGACGCCCGAGGAGTTGCACGGCTTCTTGTCGCCCGGCGAGCTGGTGGTCGACGGGTAGACCAGGTGGGCCTGCAGATCCTCGAAGTTGATGTACATGTCGGTGATCCCGGCCATCGCGCAACTGATCGCCCCGAGGCTGTCGCTGATGCTCCACTTCACCGCCACGCCCCCGACCGACCAGGGCAGCTGGTAGGCAGCGTCGACCGGGTTGCCGGCGAAGGTGGTCAGCGTTCCGGTGAACCGGAAGTACTCGTAGCCGACGCTGTCGACCGCCGAGAGCCGGATGCTATGGGAACCTGACGCGAGGTACGGCGTCTGCGCCGTCGGGGTGGTGCCGACCCCTTCACTGCACGCGTAGGTCTTGTCCGCAGCGCCGTCGATGCTCACCTTGACGCTGGTGATGCCGGCCTGGGTGCAGGTCGGGTTGGCGGCACCGGCCAGCGGGGGAAAGGTCCACCCGAGGTAGGCGAACGAGTTCGGGCCGCCGGCGGGGGTCAGGTCGATGTCGACCCGGGTGTCGCCGTTGATCTTGAAGGTGCCCGAGCCGGTGAAGAGCGTGGTGCTGCTGCTGTCGATCGCCTTGATCGAATAGTTGTAGCTGCCGGGGAGGAAGTTCTTCAGGGTGACCCCGGGGTAGCTGGTGTTGTCGAGGCACGGGTAGACGCCGTTCATGTTGAGCGTCTCGCCCGGGATGTCGATCACCACCGAGTTGACCGAGGAGCTCTGGCCGCAGGTCTTCCCGCCGAAGGTCCAGCTGAAGACCACGTTGCCTGATTTGCCACCGCCGCCGCCGCCGCCCGCACCACCGCCGGAGCCCCCACCCGAGCCACCGCCACCGGGGACGATGATGCAGCCCGTCGAGGCGACCAGGCTGAGGAATGCGACTGCCAAGCGCGCGTTCATGACTTCCCGCTCCTTTCCAAGTTTGATTGGTTGCAGTCTGCACTGACGCTGCCCCGCCCGGTAAATTCAACCCCGCCGCACAACCCCATGACTTCTCGGCAGATTCTTGCCGCACTGCAACAGGGATGTTAGGGCTGACCGATCATGACGCTGGCATCGATCAACTACATCGACGCGCTGAAGAGCGCCTCACTCGTCGAGCTGATGACGCTGGTGGTGTTGGCGATCGCCTCCGCCTGGTCCTGGGCGTTGATCGTGATGAAGTCGCTGCAGATGAAGCGGGCCCGCACCGAGTCGGTCGGCTTCCTCGACGTCTTCTGGAAGGCCTCGCGCCTCGACGCGATCTACCAGTCGGCGCAGAAGCTCGAGAGCTCGCCGCTGAGCAAGGTGTTCCGCGCCGGCTACGAGGAGCTGTCGAAGCTCGCCCAGCACAAGGACGCCAAGGAAGGCGCGATGGCCGAGCGCCTGGGCGGGATCGAGAACGTCGAGCGGGCGCTCAACCGCGCGTCGACCGCGGAGCTCACCGAGCTCGAGGCCCGGGTCTCCTTCCTCGGCACCATCGGCTCGGCGGCGCCGTTCGTCGGGCTGTTCGGAACGGTGATGGGGATCCTCGGCGCCTTCAACGAGATCGCCGAGAAGGGCAACGCGACGATCACCACCGTCGCCGCGCCGATCGGCAACGCCCTGCTCGCCACCGCCGCCGGCCTGTTCGCGGCGATCCCCGCGGTCGTCGCCTACAACGCGTTCGTCGCCCGGATCCGGGTGTTCGACACCGAGATGGCCAACTTCTCGGCCGACTTCCTCAACATCGTGAAGCGGCACTTCTTCAAGTAATGGGCGCCTCCACCGGCAAGGGCGCGCCCGGCCGCTCGACGATGGCGGAGATCAACGTCACGCCGATGGTCGACGTGATGCTGGTGTTGCTGATCATCTTCATGGTGACCACCCCTCTGATTCAGCAGGGGGTGAAGGTGAACCTGCCGGAGACGAAGGCCGCGGCGGTCGAGGCCTCGGACAAGAAGCTGGTGCTGAGCGTCGACATCCAGAAGCGGGTCTTCATCGGCGAGGTCGAGGTGCAGCTGGCGGAGCTGGAGGAGAAGCTGAAGACCAACGCCCGGGCCCAGGCGGACAAGGAGCTGTACCTCCACGCCGATCGCGAGCTGCCCTACGGGATCGTCGTCGAGGTGATGGCCGCCGCCCAGCGCGCGGGGATCACCAACGTGGGGATGATCACGGACCCGATGGGGGCCGGCAAGGTGTCGAAGGAAAAGGAGAAGCGCCGCTAACGCATGCACCCCGCCGCCGCGCAGAGCCTGCTGGCGCCCCGGCCTTCGAAGGTGGCGCCCTTCTTCGCGCTGTCGATCGTGGGACACGTGGCGGTGATCTTCGTCGGGCTGATCGCCAACTGGGTGCTGGCGCCGAAGCTGATCGACCTCGACCAGAAGCCGATTCACGCCTCGCTGGTGCGGCTGGGCAAGCCCCGCGACGAGAAGCTGCTGCCGCGCAAGGAAGAGCCGCCTCCGCCGAAGGAGGAGAAGGCGCCGGAGCCCGTGGCGATCCCCCTCGCCGCTCCGAAGGCGATCCCGATCCCCAACCTCGACGCGAAGAAGGCGCCCTCGAAGGACGACGCGAAGAAAGAGGCGGAGGCGAAGAAGCGGCTCGCCTCGGCGTTCAGCAAGATGACCGCGCTCAAGCCCGAGGAAGCCGAGGGCAAGGCCGATGGCGACCCCAGCGGCGACTCGGCCAAGGAAGAGGGTGAGCGGTACTTCGGGATGATCTCCGCCCAGGTGCGGCGCTACTACGACGTCTCGAATACCATCCCCGAGGCCGAGCGGCGCACGCTGAAGGCCGAGGTCTCGATGCGGGTCAGCTCGACCGGAGAGGCGAGCGAGGTGAAGATCAAGAAGGGCTCGGGCAACGAGCTGTTCGACGAAGCGGTACTCTCGGCCGTGAAAAAAGCAGCGCCGTTCTCGCCACCGCCTGAACAGTTGAGGAAGGTGCTGCAAGGCGGTGTCACCCTGGTGTTCTCTCCATGAGGCAATCGATGAAATGTCTGCTCCTTGCGGCCTTGGTTCCCTTCGCTGCGCACGCGCAGGCCCCGGTGATCGAGATCTCGGGAGCCAACTACCGCCCGATGCCGATCGCGGTCGCCACCCCGCTGACCCAGGATGACGGCGCGAAGAAGGCGATGGCCGAGTTCGACGAGACGCTCAGCTACGACCTGGGCGCCTGTGGCCTGTTCACCCTGCTCGACCGAAAGAGCTTCCTTGGCCAGGAGAAAGAAGGGATCACCGCAGGGAGCATCACCTTTCAGAACTGGACCAACGTCGGCGCCGACGACCTGGTGAAGACCCAGCTGTCGAGTGACGGCGAGACCCTGCGAGGAGATCTGCGGCTCTTCGCCGTCGCCAGCGGCCGCGAAGAGCTCAAGGCGAGCGAGGCGGTGAGCGCGAAGGACGCGCGCAAGCTCGCCCACAAGCTCGCGAACGCGGTCTACAAGTTCTTCACCCACGAGACCGGGCCGTTCGAGACCCACCTCGCGGTGGTGAAGAAGACCGCCGCCGGGAAGGACGTCTACATCTGCGAGTGGGACGGCCGGGGCGCGGTGCCGGTGGCGACCGGAGGGATCAACCTCTTGCCGACGCTCCTCGACGCGACCACGGTGGCGTACACCTCGTACAAGAAGGGCAAGCCCGACCTCTACGTGCAGAAGGTGGGCGGCGCTGCGACCTCGCTGATCTCCGCGGGGCGGATGGCGACCGGAGTCGCGTTCTCTCCCGACGGCCGGAAGATCGCCTACGCGCTCGCCGACGGAGAGAGCGCGCAGATCTTCCTCGCCGCCGCCGAAGGGTCGAACCCGCGGCAGCTGACCAACACCCCCTACTTCATCAACACCAGCCCCACCTGGTCACCCGACGGCAAGAGGATCGCCTTCGTCTCCAACCGGGGCGGAACCCCGCAGGTCTACGTGATGAGCTCGGAGGGGGGCGATGCGAAGCGGCTCACCTTCCAGGGCAACTACAACCAGACCCCCGACTGGAGCTCCCGCGGCGACTTGATCGCCTTCACGGCCCGCGACGAGCGCAATGCGTTCGACCTCTTCACCGTCAACGTCGATACCGGCAAGGTGCAGCGGCTGACGCAGGACCAGGGCAACAACGAAGAGCCGACCTTCTCTCCCAACGGGCGCCTGTTGATCTTCACCTCCACCCGAAAGGGTGGGGAGCCGCGCCTCTACGTGATGACCGCTGACGGCAACAACCAGGTGCCTCTGCCCGCGCCGG
>JAYVRT010000240.1:0-2228 GCA_043776025.1 Archangiaceae bacterium
AGGTCAGAGCCCGCAAGGGTTGAGTAGACTCAGCGGCCCCATGCTGCTCGCCATCGACGTCGGCAACACCAACACCGTCCTGGGCGTCTACGACGGCAAGACGCTGAAGGCGAACTGGCGCCTCGAGACGACCGCCCGCCGCACCTACGACGAGTGGGGGATCACCGTGATCCAGCTGTGCGCCCACGCCCAGCTCGACCCGAAGACGATCGACGCCGTCGCGGTCTCGTCGGTGGTGCCGACGCTGCACTTCAACCTCGAGAAGATGGGAGAGCGGTACTTCGGCCACAAGCCGATGTTCGTCGGGCCCGGGGTGAAGACGGGGATGCCGATCCTCTACGACAACCCGCGCGAGGTCGGCGCCGACCGGATCGTCAACGCCGTCGCCGCCTACGAGAAGCACCACTGCGCGCTGATCATCGTCGACTTCGGCACCGCCACCACCTTCGACGCGGTCAACGGCAAGGGCGAGTACCTCGGCGGTGCGATCTGCCCGGGGGTGACGATCGCGATGGAGGCGCTCTTCACCCACGCCTCGAAGCTGCCCCGGGTCGAGTTCGCCCTTCCGCCGCACGTGATTGGCCGCAACACAGTGCACTCGATGCAGTCCGGCCTGGTGTTCGGCTACGTCTCGCTCGTCGACGGCATCTGCGATCGAATGCAGAAAGAGCTGGGAGAAAAGGCGAAGATCATCGCCACTGGAGGCCTCGCACCGCTGATCGCCAGGCAGAGCAGGATCATCGCCGAGGTCGACGAGTTCCTCACCCTCGAGGGGCTGCGCCTGATCTGGGAAAGGAACAAGACCGGATGAACGACGAACAGCCGATGCTCGATGGAGTGGTGGACGCCGAACCCGCTGCTCCGGCCGCGGTCGCCCTGGGCGCGTGCCCGATCACCGACGCGTTCCTTCCTCCCAACGCGAAGAAGTACGTCGACCCCAAGGCCCCGACGGCGCTGCGGAGCATGGCCGCCAAGTCGCTGGTGCCGCTGGCGCCGGCGGACATGGTCGGCGTGCTCTTCATGCTCACCTACGATCCGGAAGCCACGGTGCGCGAGACGGCGACGAAGACCGCCGCCGGTCTTCCCGATCGGATCCTCGCCACCGCGCTGCGTGACGAGGCGATCAAGAGCCCGGTGCTCGGCTGGCTGCTGGGGCTCCACTGGCAGAAGGATCAGTACGCCGAGATGTTGGTGCTCAACTCCGCGACCCCCGACGAGGCGGTGGCGGCGGTCGCGGCCCAATGCAGCGTCCGGCTGGCGGAGATCATCGGCAACAACCAGCTCCGCTTCCTTCGGCATGAGGAGATCCTGCGGCAGCTGGCGCTCAACCCCAGCGCACAGGGCGCGTTGATCGACGGCGTCTGTGACTTCGCCGTCCGGTCCGGGCTGCAGCTGTCAGACATTCCGCAGATGCAGGAGGCGCGGGTGCGCCTCTACGGCGCGAACGCCAACGATCTGCCGCCCGACACCGGACCCACCGCCGAGGCGGTGATGCAGGAGTTCGCCGAGGTCGCCGACGAGGGCGCCACTCCGATGGACGAGGGCAAGCGGCTTACCTTCTCTCAGCGGATCATGAAGATGAACATCTCGGAGAAGATCAAGCTCGCCACCAAGGGCAACAAGGAGGCGCGTACGATCCTGATCCGCGACAGCAACAAGCTGGTGGCGGTGGCGGTGATCACCAGCCCCCGGCTCACCGACGGCGAGGTCCTGCTCCAGGCGGGCAACAAGACCTGTCAGGACGACGTGCTCCGGGTGATCTACTCCGATCGCGAGTGGACCAAGTCCTACCTGGTGAAGCTCGCGCTGGTGAAGAACCCCAAGGTGCCCCAGGCGATCGGGATGAAGCTGCTGTCGACGTTACGGGAGAGCGACGTGAAAGGCCTGTCGCGCGACAAGAACGTCCCGAACATCATCCAGATGATGGCGAAGAAGATGGTCGAGAAGAAAGAGACCCCGAAGAAGGACGGTCACTGAACCGAGACTTCAGGCCTCGGCCAGCTCGTCCTCGTTCATCAAGTCGTCGACGTTCTCCGCCGGCTGTTCGTCGAGCGCGGCGAGCGCCTGCTGCAGCGCCTCGCGGGTGCGCTCGCGCACCGATTCCTCGCTCTTGATCCGGCTGAAGAGCAGCTTCACCCGCTCTTCGTGCTTGCCGCCGAGCTCCTCGAGCTCGCCGACGCGCTTGCGCAGCCCGCCGACCTCCTCGGCGAAGGCGGTGGCCTGCGACG
>JAYVRT010000241.1:0-7235 GCA_043776025.1 Archangiaceae bacterium
CCGACCACCACCTGGTTGAAGCGCGGGGCGTTGCGGTCGATGACGGCGAGGTCCTTCCACGGGTCCGCGGTTCGAGCTTTCATCGGGCGACTCCTTCTGCGTACGTCATCACGAGGTAGAGGACCGCGGTCCCGCGGCCGGTGTTGCGGTAGGTGTGGGGCGCGTCGGCGTGGAAGAAGATCGCGTCGCCGGCCTTGAGCGCATGACGCTCGCCGGGGGTGTCGATCTCGATCTCCCCGGCGTTGACCACCAGGTTCTCGGTGGTGCCGGGCGGGTGGGGGTCGGCGTTCTCGACCGCGCGGGCCGCGAGGCGCAGCTCGTAGAACTCGACCCGGCGGGGGGCATCGAAGGGAAACAGGGCGCGAGAGACGAAGGCGCCGTCGTGGGACATCAGCTTCTTCGCCTGGCTGGCGCGCATCACCTGGGAGCTCGGCGCCGCCTGGGTGCTGATCAGCGCGGCGAACGGGAGGTCGAGCGCGCGGGCGATCTTCCAGAGCACGTTGATCGTCGGCGCGCTCTGGCCGAGCTCGATCTGCCCGAGCATCGCCCGGCTGACGCCCGACGCCTGGGCCAGCTTCTCCAGCGACAGCCCGCGCGCCGCGCGCTGCTTCTTCAGGTTCTTCCCGACCGTGGGCGCCAGATCCGGCGCGACGTCCGGGTGGGCGACCTCGACGCTCGCGGCGTCGGGTCGGGTCTTCACTTTGGAGGAGGCGGCGCGGGGCATTGTCAGGGGCACGGCGGAGGAGTATCCGCCATGACGGATGCAACCTATCCGCTATAACGGACAAGGTCCACCCGCGCCCGCTCCCGCGCGGTCGTCACCGACCCGCACCGGTTTTTCGTGCCGGATCAGCAGGTTGGGCGGCCGCCCGATTCGCGGGTCAGCGGAGGACGGGCTGGTTGTTCGAGGTCGCGACGGCGACGGCCACTCCCACGGCGACCGCGGTGAGCACGGTCGCGGTGACGCCGGTGAGGACGAGCAATTTCCCGCCGCCGCGGCCGCAGTGATGCGCGCTGCAGTACCTGGCCTCGGCCACCGCCGGGGCCACCTGCGGCGCGGGCTCGGTCGGAAGCAGCGCGGGAGGCGGCGCCTCGGCGACCGGCGCAGCCGCGGTGTCGGCGGCAGGGGCAACCACCGGATCAGCGGCGAAGGCAGCGACGGGGAACGACAGCGACAGGACCACACTCAGGACTCGGATCATTTTTGGAAACCCTCCAGGTCCCCAATGGTGTCGTCGCCGAGTCCGCGGGGCAACCCCCGCAACACTTCTTCACGGAGCTTCGAAGGTCTCCGCCCCGGCTACTTCTTCGCGTAGCGCTGGTAGATCTCCTCCAGCGTCTCGCCGATCACGTTCCAGTCGTACTTGCGCTTGGCGACCTGGGCGCCGTTCTCCGAGAGCACCTTGCGCAGCCGCACGTCGCCGAGCAACCGCACCACCGCCGAGGCGAAGTCCGAGGCCGAGTCGGCGAGCAGCACGCTCTCGCCGTCCTTCAGGTCGATTCCCTCGCAGCCGACGCGGGTGGAGACCATCGGCTTCTTCATCGCCAGCGCCTCGGCGACCTTGAGCCGGGTACCGCCGCCCATGCGCAGGGGCACGACGTAGACGCTCGAGCGCCAGACGTACGGCCGCACGTCGGGCACGGTGCCGGTCACCACCACCGAGTCGTTCGCGCGCGCCTTGATCTCCTCGGGGGGGTTCTTCCCCACCACGTACAGCTTCACCCGCGGCACCTGCGCCTGAATCGAAGGGAAGACCTGGTCGAGGAACCAGGTGATGCCATCGTGGTTCGGCACGTAGGCCATCATCCCGGTGAAGACGATCGACTCCGGCTCGGGGTCGATGTCGCTGCGCGGGGTGAAGTAGTCGCCGTCCATCCCGTTGGGGACGACGCACAGCGGCGTCTGGAGATCCCTGGCGAACAGTTCCTTGTCGCGGTCCGAGGTGGTGAGCACCACGTCCTGCAGCCGGCACCAGGCGAGCTCGTCGGCCTTCATCTTCTGGTACTCGAGCCCGTAGTGGAGCTTCTTCAGGCCCCACGCGGTGCTCTGAAACATCCGCCGGAAGTTGTCGTACTCGACGTTGTGGGTGTCGAGGATCTTCAGCGCCCGGGTCTTCAAAGAGAAGGGCCCCAGGTGTGAGAACTCGGTCTGCACCACGTCGAAGTCCTCGCCCTTGAGCAGGTCGTCGAACTGGGCCTGGAACGCAGCCCCGGTCACCGACTGCTGGAAGAAGCTGTGGCGGGTGAAGGTGGAGAACAGCTGCCCCGCGCGCCGGCTCGCCGCCTTCCACGTCGGCGCCACCACCCGGACCTCGGCGAGATCGAACTCCCGCCGGATCCGCGCCGCGTCTTCGGGAGTGCCGTAGGTGAGCACCGTCACCCGGTGCCGCTTCGCCACCTGCCGGACCATGTGGTAGACGCGCAGCGCGCCCCCGAAGTCGGGAGGCACCGGCGAGAACGGCATCGGGATCAGGACCTTCACTTCGGAGCCAGCTGCAGCTCGAAGACGGTGATCGAATACGGCGGGAGCAGCACCTCGTCGACCTTCGCGTTCTTCACCGGCTCGAGGCCGCGCGACGAGAAGGTCGTCTGGAACACGCGCTGGGAAGCGATCGCGCCACAGCCGTCGAGGGCGATCGCCCCGGTGGCGGCCTTGGCGGGGTCGGTGTTGAGCGCGATCAGCACCAGCTTGTTGTTGGCCGGGTCGCGCGAGGCGAAGAGCGAGACGCCAGCGCTGGTGCGGGTCGGCACCGACTGGTCGAGAAAGCGGCTGCCCTTGCCGTCGTAGTTGCGGAACGCCTTGAACGCCTGGGCCGCCGCGCTGCCCTTGGGTGGGTAGTACCAGACGAACGCATACTGCACGCCCTCCTGACCAAACCGCCCGAGCGCCTCGGCCTGGGCGAGGCCGCCCGACGGATGGAGGTCGGCGCCGAAGTTGTACTCGCCGATGCTGATCCCCCGGCCGGGGTAGTACTCGTCGATCCACTCGTGCATCCGCGGCACGAGGCGCACGACGTCGCCGACCCACGACTCGTCCTTGTAGGAAGGGTCCCACAGCGAGCGCACCGAGCGGATCCGCAGCGCGTTGGTCGCGGCGTCGGTCTTCCCCAGCGAGCCGATGCCGACGTCCTTCGCCTGCGGGTAGTAGTGGAGATCGAAGACGTCGATCAGCCGTTCTCCGGTCTTCTTCTCGTGCTCGGCGGCCTTCTTCAGCCACCACGCCGCGAGCGGGAGATCTCCGTGGGCCCGGCGATCAGGCCGCAGCAGCGTCTTTCCGGTGGAGCTGTCGGCGGCGGAGAAGAAGTACCCCGTCCACCCCCACTCCGCGGGCCCGGCGATCACCGCGTCGGGATCTGCCTTCCGAATCGCGCGGGCGTAGGCGAGCGTCTTCTCCCACAGCTCGTCGTAGGTGAGCGGCTTGGGGTGGACGTCGCGGTGGGTGACGCTCCAGAGGTTCGGCTCATTGTCGAGGAAGTAGAGGTGCACCCCGCGGCCGCGGCCAGTGGATTGGTCGGTGGCACGGATCGCCTCGACCCACTTGCCGATGGTGTCTGGGGTGCTGGCGACCGAGGTGGTGATCGGCGGCGGTGGCTCGAGCTCTTCGGCGTCAAGGCTCCTGCCGTTGCCGGCGAGCGGGTGGTCAGGGGCGAACCGTTCCTGGCGCGGGTAGATCGACTTGGGGAAGGACATCGAGGTGGTGTCTTTGGCCACCCAGCCCATCGTCGGCACGGTGAGCGCCGTCCGCAGATCCCATTCCTGCTGCTGCTGCAGAAACGTCTCGTACGAGTAGCCCTTGATGTTCGTGTAGTCGACGTTGAGGAAGTAGTAGTCGCTGGCGGTGTTCCAGGCATTGCCCAGCTGCCAGTTGTAGCGGGTGTTGTGGTTGCCGCCCCAGCGCCGCATCGTCGCGCCGATGTCCCGCGCCGCGTCGTCTTCGGCGCGCTGGATGTCGTAGGCGACGCCGTAGACGTAGGGGGAGATCGGCCGGCCCTTCGCCGAGCAGTCGACGCCGAGCTTCACGTCGGAAGCGGGCCCGGCGAAGACCACGCCCTCGACTGGCACGGTGAAGCCGACCTGGTGGATCACCGCGCCTTCGAACTTGCCCTTCCGCTTGCCCTGGAACACCACCTGCTCGAAGTCGACGCCCCGGGGGTTGAGCATCACCATCGGGAGGAAGTACTCGCGCATCCCGCTGGCTTCGGAGATCGGCTCGAAGTTCGCCAACGCCAGCTTGGGGAAGCTGCCGATGCCCTCGACCCGGATCTCGAGATCGGCGGCGTCGCCCGAGCGCACCTTGAAGCGCAGGCCGCCGAAGCCCTGCTTGCGGCCCGGCTTGCCGAGGATCCACCCGCCGTAGTTGGACAGGTCGATCTTCGCCGGGCCTTTGCCGACCTCGCGGGGCGACCAGCCGTAGTCCATCCACCCGTTCTGCAGCTTCCCGTCGTAGAGCACCTCGGCGATCTTCGAGGGCGCCGCGGGGATCACCGAGACCGCCTTGGGCGGCTCGGCGGCGTGGCTCGGATCGCGGCAGGCGACGAGCAGCGCCCACAGCAGTCCCCTCAGAATCTGCGCGCGGTGCCGGATCATGGAAGGTGCGGGCGACACTAAACTGGAGCGCTCCGATGCCGTCCAGTGTTGCCGCTCGCGGTCCCCTCGTTCGGGCTACGGTCGCCCGGATGAGGAGGGGGCTCGCCGTCGCCGCAGCGCTCGTGGCCGGGACGGTGGCCGCCCAGGGCGCCGCGGCGCCGTCGCTCTCGCTCGACTACGAGGCGCCGCCAGGCTGCCCGACGCGGGGCGCGGTCTTCGACGAGGTTCGGCGGCTGCGCGGGGCGTTGACGGCAGGAGAAGAGGACGCGGACGTTCGGGCAAAGGTGCGGGTGAGCGCGAACGGGCCGGGCTGGAGCGCCGTGGTCGAGACCTTCAGCCGCGGTGGCTCGGGGCGGCGGACGCTGGAGGCCGACACCTGCCAGCACGCGACGGCGGCGCTCGCGGTGGTGCTCTGTCTGGCGCTGGCGAACCCGTCGGCGCCTCCGGCTCCGTCTCCCGAACCGGTCGCCGCTCCGGTCACCGTGCCCGCGGCGCCGGTGGAGCCGCCCCGCGTCACGGCGTTCATCGAGGCGCTGGGCGGAGCGCGGTTTGGCCTGCTCCCGTCCGTGATGCCGCTGGCACAGCTCGGAGGCGGCGTGCAGTGGCGCTGGCTCCGGGTCGAAGCGCGGCTGGGCCTGTCGACGCCGAGCACGATCGAAGGAACAGCGGCCTCGGCGGACGTCGAGTCATGGTTCAACGCGGCGCTCGGAGGCTGCGCGGCGGTGGTCGACGCGGCGGCGCGCCTGGAGCTGTGCGTCGGGCTCGAGTCGGCCCTGGTGTCGGCGAGAGGGCGCGGGATCGCGACGTCGGCGCAGGGCTCGGCGCTGTGGTTGGCGGCGGTGGGCGGAGTCGCGCTGCGCAGCCAGCTGTGGCGAGGACTCGGCGTGGTGCTCGACACGGCGATCGGCGGTGCGCTGGCCCGGCCGCGGTTCTTCATCAACGGCGCAGCGGGCGAGCAGACGGTCTACGAATCGCCAGTGCTGACGGGCAGGTTGGGGCTGGGCCTGCAGTGGCGCTGGTAATCGAAACGCCGCGGAATCAGCTGGTCCCGTAGAGGCCAGTCGTTCGAGGCAGTTACGACCCGCGCTGAATGTCCGTCGCGGGCTGGGCATGCGGCGGCCACAGTGATGGATTCGGGCGGCAGCGGCCACTCATCGCCCGTTGACTCCATCGATCGCCATGTCCGAAGCGCCGCAACCGAAGGCCGAGCCGATGCCCGCGACGGTGGGCTTCGAGGAGCTCTACGCGCGGACGTTCGACATCGTCTGGCGGACCCTTGCGCGGCTGGGCGTGCCTGTGCCGTCGCTTGACGACGCGTGCCAGGAAGTCTTCCTCGTCGTTCACCGCCGCATCCCGCAGTTTCAGGGCCGCTCGACGCTGAAGACCTGGGTGGTGGGGATCGCCATTCGCGTCGCCGCGGACCATCGCCGCGCCGCGGTCCGCAAGCCAGCCCCGGCGCAGCTCGACGAGCGGCTGCCGGATCCGTCGCTGACGCCGCTGGAGCACGCCAGCGCCGAGCAGGAGCGCGCGCTGGTGTACCGGCTGTTCTCTCTGCTGCCCGACGAGCAGCGCGAGGTGCTGGTGCTCACCCAGATGGAGCAGCTGACCGCTCCGGAGATCAGCGAGGCGCTCGGGGTCAACCTCAACACCGTCTATTCGCGCCTGCGGCTCGCCCGCCGGGCCTTTGACTCAGCGCTCGCCGCGTGGCGATCAGGAGCAGTCCGATGAGTGACCTCTCTCCCCAGGCGCGGAGCCTGTTGTCGCGGGTGTCGTCCGCCGACGGGCCGACCAGCGCGGACCGCAAGCGGGTGCTGGCGCTGGTCGGAGCCTCGGTGGCCGGCGGCGCCGCGGCAGCGACGGGCACCGCGACCGGAGCGGCGGTAGCGACGGGCGGCGCGGCGAAGCTGGTGGTGGCGTTCGTGGTCTCGATTGGAATCGGCGGCGGGCTGACGACCGCCGGGGTGCTGGCGGTGCGCTCGTCGAATGCGCGTCCGCAGCCTCAGGTGCGGACGGTGGCTCCTTCGCGAGCGGCTCCGCCTGTTCAATTCGCGCTCCCCGCCGAGCCCGAGCCGGTCGCCCCCGCGGGGGTGACCCCCGCCGTCGCGCCAGAACTCCCTGCGGCGCGCGCACGGCCGCCGACGCCTCCTCCACAGGCTCGTCTCGTCGAAGCCGCGCCCGAGCGCACACCCGAGGTCCCCTCGCAGCGCCCTGCCCAGGCGCGCGCCGACGATCCCTGCGAGCTGTCGGTCGAGCTCGGAGTCATTGAGAAGGCCCAGCGGGCGCTCGCTGCGGATCCTTCTGAAGCGCTGGCGGCGCTCGACGGCTTCGACCAGCGCTGTCCCGCGGGCGCACTGGCACAGGAGCGCCTCGCCACCCGCGCCCTGGCGCTGTGCGCGGCGGGCCGCCTCGACGAAGGCCGCGTTGTCGCCCGGCAGCTCGCGGAGCGCTTCCCCGCCTCGCCCTCACTTGCGCGCGTGACCCAGTCCTGCAAGCAGTGACGGAATCTCTGACGGCCGGCCACCCATCGGTTCCATGAACAAGCTCGCCACGACCTTCCTGCTCCTCGCCCTCGAGGGCTGTCTGATTCCGGTCAACGTCGGCACGGCCGATGGCGGGGCGGGAGGCGGCGCCGTCGGAGGTGGCACCGG
>JAYVRT010000242.1:0-2227 GCA_043776025.1 Archangiaceae bacterium
TGTAGGTCTTCGCGACCTTCCATTTGAGCTGGCTCATGGCGGTAACGTAGAAAAAAACGCGCCGTTGTCGATGGGAGTCGCGCGGGGACGGCACGGCGACCCAGGGCGCGGGCATTTTACTGGAAACCTCCTGCAAAGGCCGTTTCCCTGTCCCCGCCCCTTTTTCCCGCGATGTCCACCCAATCCCCCCTGCCCACCGGCACCAGCGCCCGGATCGGGCTTACCATCGGCGCCCTGGGGGTGGTCTTCGGGGACATTGGCACCAGCCCGCTCTACACGATGAAGGAGTGTCTGGCCCACATGCCCAATGTGGACCGCACTGCCGGGGTGCTCGGCATCCTCTCGCTCATCTTCTGGTCGCTGGTCCTCGTTGTCTGCGTGAAATACCTGTTCTACGTCACCCGGGCGGACAACCACGGCGAGGGCGGCATCTTCGCGCTGCTGGCGTTGATCCCCCAGAAGCTCGACAAGCGCAGCGAGCGGGTGCGCAACGAGGTGGTGCTGCTGGCGCTGTTCGGCGCGGCGCTGCTGTACGGCGATGGGATCATCACCCCGGCGATCTCGGTGCTCTCCGCGGTCGAAGGGCTGGAGGTGGCGACCAAGGCCGCCCAGCCGTTGATCCTCCCGATCACCATCGGGGTGCTGCTGGCGCTCTTCTCGGTGCAGCGGCGGGGCACCGGGGGAATCGGAAGAATCTTTGGGCCCGTCACGATGGTCTGGTTCGTCGCCATCGCCGGTCTGGGGCTGCGCTACATCCTCTTGAAGCCCCAGGTGCTGGCGGCGGTGAACCCGGTCTACGCGGTGAACTTCTTCGTCGACAACCACGGCCGCGGCTTCGCGGTGCTCGGCAGCGTCGTGCTCTGCATCACCGGCGGCGAGGCGCTCTACGCCGACATGGGGCACTTCGGGACGAAGTCGATTCGCTGGTCCTGGTACACCATCGTCTTCCCTTCGCTGCTGCTCAACTACTTCGGCCAGGGCGCGTACCTGCTGCAGCACGGCTACGTCGAGAAGCCCTTCTACGCGCTCGTGCCCGACGTGCTCGTGTATCCGATGGTGGCGCTGGCGACGGCGGCGACGGTGATCGCCAGCCAGGCGTTGATCTCCGGGGCGTTCTCGCTCACCCGGCAGGCGGTGCAGCTGGGGTACTTCCCCCGGGTGACGATCGTCCACACCTCCGAGAAGAACGAGGGGCAGATCTACATCCCCGAGGTGAACCAGGCGCTCGCGGTGGCCTGTGTGCTGCTGGTGCTCGCGTTCAAGGACTCCGACTCGCTCGCCGCCGCGTACGGCATCGCCGTCACCGGGACGATGGGGATCACCTCGATCGTCTACTACTTCGTCGTCACCCGTCGCTGGGGCTGGAAGGCGTGGAAGGCGATGCCGCTGGTCGGGTTGTTCCTCTTCTTCGACCTCTCGTTCTTCGGCGCGAACCTGCTCAAGTTCCTCGAGGGCGGTTGGTTCCCGATCGCGGTGGCGGTGGGGATCTACGCGCTGATGACGACCTGGAAGATCGGCCGCCAGGTGCTCGGCGATCGGTTCGCCCAGACGATGATCCCGCTCGACAACCTGCTCGAGGATCTCAACTCCAACCCACCCCACCGGGTGCGCGGCACCGCGGTCTTCATGTCCGGCTCAGCCACCGGGACCCCGCCGGTCCTGCTGCACCACTTGAAACACAACCAGGTGCTCCACCGGCAGGTGGTGCTGCTGTCGATCCTCCCCGCCGAGACGCCGACGGTACCGAAGGAAGATCGCCTCAAGGTCGAAGAATGCGGGCACGACTTCTTCCGGCTGATCGCCCGCTTCGGCTTCATGGAGACGCCCAACGTCCCCGCGCTGCTGCTCAAGGCGCGCGAGCACGGGCTCGTCTGTGAGCCGTCGACCACCAGCTACTTCCTCGGCCGCGAGACGCTGCTCACCTCCGGCAAGTCGGCGATGACCGGATGGCGCAAGGCGCTGTTCTCCTTCGTCTCCCGCAACGCGCTGCCCGCCACCTCGTACTTCGGCCTGCCGCCCGGGCGCGTGGTCGAGCTTGGGATGCAGGTCGACCTTTAGACTTCATTGACCGCGTGACAAGGAGCCGAGGGCGGTCGAGGCTTGGATCAATGCGCTACCTCCTCTGCGGAGTCCTGCTCGTCGGCTCGCTCGGTTGTCCGACTCCCTCTGGGGGGCTCGATGGCGGGAATCCCGACGCCGGCTTTGACGCCGGGATGGCTGCTGACAG
>JAYVRT010000243.1:0-7231 GCA_043776025.1 Archangiaceae bacterium
GGAAGAGCTGCGGGTGGTCTGCGCCGCGGCCTTCATCCCCGCGACCGCGCGCGAGCTCGGCGAGGATCACCTCAAGTTGCTGGCGGAGCGCCTGAGCAAGCAGCTCAATGCGCTGATGCCGTTTTCGCGGGCGAAGGTGCTGCTCGAGTCGGCGCCGTACCTTCACGCCGGCGGCGTCCGCGGCAGCCGGATGCTGCCCCACCCGCACCTCGCATTTGATGACGGGACGCTGCTGGGGATCACCGGGCTACCCGTGCGGGCGCCGGCCAAGCACCTGTTCCTCGCCAGCCGGGAGGTGCTGCCGGGCCTTGGCTTCGAGGGTGAGGTGCTCACCGCCCAGCGGGTGTCCCGGATGGTGCAGGAAACACTGAAGAAGAACGACCCGCTCAAGCGCCGATGAGTTCGACCGAGCGGGTTCACCCCAGAGGCCGTCGGCTGAGCGCGCAGTCGAGCGCCGCCGAGGTGATCGCCCTGCTCCATGCAGAGGACCTCAAGGCGGCGCGCGCCGTCGGGCGGGTGAGCCGCGCGATCGCCAGGGGCGCGGAGCTGATCGCCCGCGCCCTCGCTGACGGAGGCCGGCTGATCTACGCCGGCGCCGGCACCAGCGGGCGGCTGGGCGCGCTCGACGCCGCTGAGTGTCCCCCGACGTTCGGCACCCTGCCCCGCCAGGTGGTGGCGTTGATCGCTGGAGGCCCCCGGGCCCTCACCCGCGCGGTCGAGGGCGCGGAGGACGACACGCGCGCGGGGAAGCGGGCGATGCAGGACGCGGGGGCCGGGCCGCTCGACGTCGTTTGCGGGATCACCGCGAGCGGCCGGACCCCCTGGGTGCGGGCGGCGCTCGAGCAGGCGCGGCGCCAGGGCGCGGCGACGTTCCTCGTCTGCTGCGATCCGCGGGCGGCGCGCGCGGTGCGGGTCGACCTGCGGATCTGCCCCGACACCGGCGCCGAGGTGCTCGCCGGCTCGACCCGCCTCAAGGCCGGCACCGCGACCAAGCTGGTGCTCAACGCGCTCACCACCGCGGCGATGGTGCGGCTGGGCCGGGTGACCGGCGGCCGGATGGCGGCGCTCAATCCGACGAACAGGAAGCTGAGGAAGCGCGCGGTCGAGATCGTCGCCGACCTCCTCGGCGTCGACCCCTTTGAAGCCAGTCGGCGCCTCAACGCCGCCGGGGACGTCGAGGGGGCGCTGAAGGGGCGGTGAGGAGTACGGGCGCCGCCGCTGTTAGGTCGGACCGCCCGGCGAGACAGTAGGTCCGTGGGCGCCACCTTCGACGATGCGGTACGCGAGCATGGGCCCGCCCTGTGGCGGGTGGTCGCCAGCTACGCACCGCCGGGGGCCGAGCGCGACGACCTCGCCCAGGACGTGCTGCTCGCGGTCTGGCAGGCGTTCGAGCGGTTCCGGGGCGAGAGTTCGCTGAAGACCTCCCTCCTCAGGGTGGCGCACAACCGGTGCCTCACCCATGCCTGGAAAAGATCGAGGAGTCCGTTGCCGGCCGAACTCGATGCGATGCCGGATCCCCGGCCAGCACCGGACGAACAGGCCGCCACCCACCAGCAGCGCGAACGACTGCTCCGACACCTGCGGGTGCTCCCTCTCGGACAGCGGCAGGTGCTCACCCTCGCGCTCGAAGGGCTGCCCCACCTGGAGATCGCGGCGATCGTGGGGATCACCGTCGAGAACGTCGCGGTCCGGCTGGGGCGCGCGCGCGAGGCGCTGCGGCGAAGCCTGGAGGAGGAGAAGCGATGAACGACACCGAGTGGGACAGTTGGCGCGCGAGCTGGGCCGATTCCCAGGGGCCGTTGCCGGATGTGCGCACCGCGGCGGCCAAGCAGGCCTCTCGCCATCGGCGCGCGAATTGGATGCTATTTGCGCTGCTGGGCGGGGGCGCGCTGGTCAACGTCTGGGCTGCGGCCTTCGAGGACGCGGACGTGGTCGTCTGCGTGGGACTGCTGATCTGGGGAACCGCCGTCGCGCTCGGCGTCGCCTGGATTCAGCGCGGAATCCATCTGCAGAAGACCGCGGGTCCGCGCGATGCGGTGGCGTTCCTCGATCGCCGGTTGCGCGTCGAGCGTCAGGCCGCGCAGCTGTTC
Organism: Archangiaceae bacterium; assembly: GCA_043776025.1. Classification (GTDB taxonomy): domain Bacteria; phylum Myxococcota; class Myxococcia; order Myxococcales; family Myxococcaceae; genus JAYVRT01. Next base: position 2,091 of record JAYVRT010000243.1, read on the forward strand.
CGCTGGGCGTACGCCGCGGGGATCGTGGCGACGGGGATCTACTTAGAGATCTGTTCGGAGACGAGTGGCAGGTGAAGCTCGTGGGCCGCGTGATCCTCGCCGCGGTCTTCGCGGTCACTTTCTGTGCCCCGTGGTGGATGCGACGCTTCACCGACCGGAGGCAAACGGAGCTGGCGCTGTGGCGCCGCTGGATCGAGGAGCAGCAGCTGTAGCAAGCCGGGGCCGGGCTGGCCTGCCAGATCCCAAGGCGGATGCGAAGTGTCTGCCACTGCGAGACGGCAAGCTCCTCGAGCTGACCCCCGACGCGGGGACAATCGCCGCTGCGCCGAGCGTGCCGCCACCGCCGGTGCCGGCGCCCGAGGACGCCTGCTCCGCAGCGGCCCAGGCCCTGGCGAAGGAGCTCAGCGTTCAGGTCGGCGGGATCCTCGTCCCCTCGGCGCACTGAAGGCGCGCCAGTTCGGGCTACTGGATCCGACCGGTTTCGCTACGCTGCGCCCGTGCTCCAGCGCATCGATCGCGCGCGTCGCAAGCGCAGCCGCGTAGTCGTCGGCCTGATCTCCGGAACCAGCGTCGACGCGATCGAGGCCGTGGTCTGCCGGATCTCCGGCACGGGCAAGGACGTGGGCTTGACGCTGCTCAGCCACGTCACCCAGCCGTTTACGCCCCGCTTCGTCCGCCGGGTGCTGGAGGCGGACGCCGCGCGCGAGCTGTGCGCGCTCAACTTCGTGCTCGGCGAGCACTTCGCCCAGGCGGCGCTGACCGCGATCGAGATCGCCCAGCTCACCCCAAAGCAGGTCGACGTCATCGGCTCCCACGGCCAGACCGTGGCCCACCTGCGCGGCGCGACACTGCAGCTGGGCGAGGCGAGCGTGATCGCCGAGCGCACCGGCGTTCCGGTCGTGAGCGACTTCCGCACCCGCGACGTCGCGGCCGGCGGCGAAGGAGCGCCGCTGGTTCCCTACGCGGACTGGGTCCTCTTCCGGAAGCCAGGCCAGACGCGGGCGCTGCAGAACTTCGGGGGGATCGCCAACGTCTCGGTGGTCTCGGACAAGCTCGCCGATACCCTCGCCTTCGACACCGGCCCGGGCAACATGCTGCTCGACATCGTGGTGCGGCGGATGACGAACGGCCGCCAGGGCTACGACCGCGACGGCAAGCTCTCCGAGAAGGGCAAGGTGATCGTCCCCCTGCTGACCCGCCTGTGCCGCCACCCGTTCCTCCAGCGTCCTCCGCCGCGCAGCGCCGGGCGCGATCAGTTTGGCGACTCGCTCGCCGCGGTGCTGTGGAAGGAGTTTTCCCGACGGCCTCACGATCTGCTCGCCACCCTCGTCGCCTTCACCGTCGAGGCCACCGCCCGGGCCTACGAGCGGTGGGTGCTGCCCGGCCGCGACGTCTCGGGCGTGTGGCTCTCGGGCGGGGGCAGCCGAAACCCGATGATCGTCGCCGCGCTCAAGGCGCGCCTCCACCCGCTGCCGGTGGCCCAGCTCGACGCGCTCGGCTTTCCCGAGGGGGCCAAGGAAGCAGCGTGCTTCGCGCTGCTGGCCTCCGAGCACCTGTCGGGGACGCCCCAGAACGTCCCGCTTGCGACCGGCGCCAGCCACCGGGTGATCCTCGGTAAGCTGACGCCATGAAGCGGGGGGCACGATGAGCACCGTCAACCTGATGGCGCGGGAGATCGCAGCCAAGATCGTCTTCTACGGGCCTGGCCTCTCGGGGAAGACGACAACGCTCAAGCGGGTCTACGACTCGGTGAAGCCGGCCCACCGCGGCGAGCTGATGTCGCTGCCCACCGAGGCCGATCGCACCCTCTTCTTCGACTTTCTCCCGGTGAAGGTCGAACGGGTCAACGAGTACTCGGTGCGGCTGGCGCTCTACACCGTGCCGGGCCAGGTCTTCTACAACGCCACCCGCAAGCTGGTGCTCCAGGGCGCCGACGGCGTGGTCTTCGTCGCCGACTCGCAGCCGGCGGCGGAGGACGCCAACAAGGAGTCGCTGCAGAACCTCGAGGAAAACCTCGCCGAGCAGGGGATCCGGATCGAGAAGTTCCCGCTGGTGATCCAGTACAACAAGCGGGACCTCGAGAACGCCGCGCCGGTGGACCAACTGCACGCGATGCTCAACTCGCGGGGTTTCCCCGAGCACGAGACCTGCGCCACCAACGGCCAGGGGGTGCTCGACACCCTGAAGGCGATCATGCGGCTGGTGATCAAGGACCTGCGGGCGAAGAAGGTGGTGCCCGGCGTCCGGCCCTCTCGCCCCGAAGCGGCGCGGCTGGAAGAGCAGGCGCACGGCCTGGAGGATCAGATCCGCCAGCACCTCGACCGCGAGCCGCTGGGTCGGGTTCCGCCGCTGGCGACGCCTTCGCACGGGGTGCCGGCGATAACCGCGGCGATGGCGCGGGCCCCGGCCCAGGCGCTCGGCCCCGCCGCGGCGCTGGCCCCGAGCGCGCTCCTCGACCCCGCCCGGGTCGCCGACAGCGCGTTCGCCGCCGGCGACTGGGACGCCTGCATCCGCGCCTGCCAGGAAGCGGTGCGCCGCGCGCTGAACTTCACCGCCGACGCGCCGCCCGGCGCCCAGGCCTACCTGCTCGGGCTCGACGGCCGCGATCTGCTCGCGTTGCAGTCACTGCTCAACCGCAGCCCGGTGCGGGTCGACGACGCCGCGTTCGCGCTCTACGTCTTGATGCAGACCTTCACCCGGCTGACGGCGGCGGGGCTTCCGCAGCCGGAGCACTGACGATCTCGGGCTCGCGATCCTCGCGCAGCACCGACAGCGCCTCGATCGCCAGGCGCACCACCAGCGGTCCGAGCATCGCCCCGAAGGCGCCCCAGACGACGAGGCCGCCAAAGATCGAGAGGAAGAGCACGTAGACCGGCAGGTCGAGCTTCCCGTAGCGGGAGAAGATCGGCCGAAGCACGTTGTCCATGCCGGAGATCCCGACGATGCCCAGCGCGAGCATCACGATCGCCTTCACTGGGTGGTCGGTGAGGAACAGGCCGGCCGCGACGGGGACCCAGACGATCCCGGTGCCGAAGATCGGGACGATGCTGGTGACGCCGGTCAACAGCCCAAGCGCGAGCGCCCGGGGGATGCCGAGGGCGAGGTAGATCACCGTCGCCGCGAGGGCCTGGGAGGCGCTGGTGAGCCCGACGCCGATCAACAGGCCGCGTCCGGTCTCGATGAAGGCCGCCCCCAGCCGCTTCAGGTGCGCCGGGGCCAGCGGGACGTGCTGCTGCGCCCAGGCCCAGGCGCGCGGCCCGTCGACGAGGAAGACCCAGATCCCAAAGAAGAAGACGATGCCGCCGACGATGCCGCGCAGCGCGGCGCCGGCGATCCCGCCCAGCAGCCCGAAGATCTGCCCCCCGTGGGCCTGGATCCAATCGATGATCTCCTGCGGCGATCGCGGCAGGGTGAACGGCTCGGCCTGGCCGCCGCCTGGAGACACCAGCGCCTTGAGCGTCGAGGGCGCCCCCGGAGAGGTGGTGATCAACGCCCAGAGGTCACCGGAGCCGGAGACCACGGCCGCGACGAGGAAGGTGGCGGTCGAGACGATCACCAACAACAGCGCGGTGATCATCACCGCGGCGGCGGTGTTTCGGCCCTTGAGCGCCCGCGAGAGCCGGTCGACGACGGGGCGGGCGATCTCCGCGCTCCAGATCGCCAGCACCACCGGCACGAACAACGGGGCGAGCGTCATCCCCGCGGCGATCACGAGCGCCAACGCGAGCCAGGCGAGCAGCGGGGAGCGGAACGAACCCATCGTCGGCTTCGCACTTACTTCGAAAGCAGCGCCAGCGCAGCCGCGATGTCATCGGGCAGCGGGGCCTCGACCGTCACCCCCTCGATGACGAGGCGTTCGGCGTGCAGGGGCGTCCGGGCGAGGATCACCACGTCCCCTTCCCCACCGAGGTCGCGCGCCGTCAGCGGCGTCTTCCGCCCGTACTGGTGGTCGAAGACCAGGGGGTGGCCCACCGACGCGAGGTGTACCCGGATCTGGTGGGTCCTCCCGGTGAGCGGCTCGACCTCGAGCAGGCTCGAAGCCTTGAACCCCGTCCTCGGGGTGACCCGGGTCTGCGCCGGCTTCCCTGCCTCCCCCTCGCGCACGACGCGCATCCGGCTCTTGCGTGCCTCGGTGAGCGGGCGGTCGATGAGCAGCGGCGCCTCGACGCGGCCCTCGACCAGCGCGAGGTACCGCTTGGCCAACTGTCCCTGCTCGAACGCCATCGACAGCGTCCGGTGGGTCGCGGCGTCGAGCGCGAACAGCAGCACGCCTGAGGTGTCGCGATCGAGCCGGTGCACCACCCAGACGGGTCTGCCCAGCTGCGCCTGCAGCCGCGTCCGGACGCAGTCGGGGTCGCCGTCGCGCCCGGGGATCACCGGGATCCCGGCGGGCTTGTCGATCGCGACGAAGCCCGGGCGCTGAAGCAGCAACGAGAAGCTCACTCGAGCTGCGAGGGCTTCCAGACGCTCACCGGCCCCAGCTTCTCGACCTTGGGGACGAGCTTGGCCGCGTTGCCCACGAGGACGATCACCGCTTCACCCTTGTCGAAGAGGTGGGCGCGGGCGGCGGCGGTGGCTGCCTTCGGGGTCACGGCGCAGATCCGCTCGCGGTACTGCGAGATCCAGTCCTGGGGCAGGCCGTAGAAGGCGACGTCGGAGAGGGCGCCGGCGATCGCGTCGTTGGTCTCGAGCCGCGCCGGGTAGAGGCCGGAGATGTAGCGCTGCACCGTGGCGACCTCCTTCGGCGTCGGCCCCTTGGCGCGCATCTTCGCCACTTCGCCCAGCGAGATTTTGATCAGCTGCTCCGCCGTCTCGTTCTTCGTGAACGAGGAGACGGTGAACGCGCCGGCGGCAGCGAGCATGTCGAAGTGGCAGCCGGCGCCGTAGGACAGCCCGCGCTTGACGCGGATCTCCGTCACCAGGCGCGAGGTGAAGCCACCTCCGAGGACGGTGCTCATCACCGCCAGCGGGAAGTGATCGGGGTGGCCCCGTCTGACGCCGCGAGAGCCGATGCGCATCTGCACCTGGGTCTGTTCCGGCTTGTCGACGATCACCACCTCGCCGCGCTTGGCCGCGCCGGGCCACGCCGCCAGCTGCCTCGGAGCGGAAGGCCCGGCCTTCCAGCCCCCGAAGATCCCGTC
>JAYVRT010000244.1:0-7194 GCA_043776025.1 Archangiaceae bacterium
CTGCGGCGTGGATCAACAAGCCCAAGTCGGCGGACGGGAGCGTGATCGCGAGAGCTTAAATTCTGAAGCCGGGTGTCTCATTCACGTTGACAGGTTCCGTACTACGACCCTGAACTTGGGGTGTGGCTGTCGCGGGACACCTACGAGGGCAACGGCTCTGATGCGCCCAGTCTGCATCGGTACATGTACGCGCACTCAAATCCGGTGCGCTACACGGACCCCACTGGACACTGCATCTACCAGAGCTGCAAGGAACTCTGGGACGACGTCACTGGCTCGGAAACAACGGGCGCTCCGCAGCCAGGAATGCCTGTCGTGGTGCCGCCCCCTGCCAAGCCGAAGGAGTACAGCGTCGTTGAGTCGGATGGGACGCAGGAGAAGATCAGCGCCGCTGAGAAGAAGGCGAAAGGGATCGGTCCGACCCCCAGAACCTTCAAGCACTACTGGGATCTGGTGCGCGAGGAGGAAGAGCGCAAGGCACAGACGCAGGTGCGGGGCACCATCCTCGTCGCGGGCATGGCGGTCATGACTGTGGCTCCGATGGCAGCTCCGCTGCTGGTTGAAACGGCGGGAATCTCAGCGGGGGCGGCTACCCTTGGCGTCGGGGTCGCAGGTACTGCTGGAGGCGCTGGTCAAGAGTACGGGCTGACAGGGCGAGTGACACCTGGCGGTGTCGCAATGTCGGCGGCGTTCTCTGCACTAGTTGCTGCGAAGTCGTACCAGGGGCTCGTTGAGCTTCAGGCAGCAGCCGATGCCCGCGCAGCCTTCAACATGGTGGATGCGCCTCGGCTTGCTCGCGCCAACGCCTTCTCTGCGGTGCCAAGTCAAACTGGGACCGGAACCCTCATTGACTCCGCAGATGAGGCTTACGAAGCGATTCGGGCGAGCACAACAGACGTTGCTGAGATCGCCGCCAGCACGGGGTTCAAGGAGGCGAACATCAGCAAGATCAAGCAGCACTTGTTCGAGAAGGAGCATCTTCTTGATCGATACGTCGACTACGGAGAGCCAGCCAGAATTGGTCGCTTCGACAGCGATAGGGGCGTCGCAGACGCGTGGGAACGCTTGCGTTCGGGCAATCAAACCGCAGTGGACGTCCAGCTCCTCAAGCACGAGACGGCGGAAGCTTGGTACATGCGCCAACACGGCGAGGGCTACAACGCGGCACATTCTGCTGCCTCGCGTCGATACCCTTCGCCGACGACACAAGAGTTGCTGGAGGCGGGCAGCCAGTAGCAGGTGCCCGACCGCATGCAATTCACCAAAAGAGGATCGCGATACTCCGTCGTCCGGACGACCGGTCCCAGTTCCTACTTGCTCGCGTTCGAGATCGGCGCTGCTGGCAGCCTCTCGTTTGAAGCCGTTGACCGAGATCGGGGGGCGTCGCCAAGCGAACCGGAGATCCAGCGGCAGATCCTGCTGGGCATTGCAGACGCGGCAACCGAACTCGGTTTTCAGACGCAGATCCGAAAAGTCCAGTACTCAACTGCGGACGTCGGAGCAGCAACCGCTTTTCGTGGGCTCGCCAAGGAGCTGCTAACCAGGATTCCAATTGTGGGCGCTTTCACCGAGATCAACTGACCACCCTGAACATCACCGACACATCCAGGACCCCGTACCAAAAGTCCCTGCGGCAGCCGTACAGCGACGTTCAGGACGCTGGAGTGGTGCGGTACTGGGTGGAGGGCTGCGTCGAGCTGGGGCCGTGCTGGATCGGTTCTGAATCGATGCAGTGGGTTCCCGATTGTACTGCCCCAGCAACATGAAAACGCCGCGACGACGGTCGAAGGCCCCGGATTCTTCGGTGGGGCGGCGTAGAATGGGCGCACGCGGACCGTGACGCGCGCGCCCAGAAATGAACCGAGATTTCAAAGAGCGCGCGCCGGACCGACGTCCTCTCCGGCGCGAGGAGTCACCGGCCGAAGCGGTACCAGTGAAGCAGGCCATCGAAGTAGTCGATGCGGCCAAGCGGCCTGGACTGGCGCGGCCGCCCGTAGAAGACTTCGTCGGGAGGCCGGCCACCGAAGGAGGAGTGAGGCCTGTCTCGGTTGTAGAAGAGGAGGAAGTCGGCGCAGAAGCGCTGCACCTGTGCGCGGCTGTCGAAGAGCCAGATGAGGGGCGCGACGGTGGACTTGAAGGTGCGGAAGAGGCGCTCGATGCGGCCATTCGTCCAGGGGTGGGCGGGGCGGATGAAGGACTGTTCCACACCGTGGCCCAGGAGAAACTCACCCAGCGCCGCGCTGCGAAACTGAGGCCCGTTGTCGGACAACAGCCGCTCGGGGGCGCCGAATTCACAGAACGCCTCAGCAAGGACGCGGCACACCTCGGCCGTCGTCGGCCAACGCACCACCTCGAAGGCCACCAACCGGCTGCCTTGGTAGTCGACGACGCCCAGCACCCACAGCGGGAAGAAACCCAGCACCCAGACGAGGGTGAAGTCGAGGCCCCACAGCTGCCCTGCGCGCTTCACCCGGATGCGCTGCCGCCGCCTGCGCCGCGCCTGCTCCAACTCGACGATGAGGTGCTGGTTGCGGATGAGGATTCGGCGCACCGTCTGACGCGCCCCGGTGAAGCCCAGCACCCGCGCGGCCAGGTGCCGCAGCTGCCCGGTGCCCAGCAGCGGCTGCTCGACGTGGAGGCGGACGAGCCGCTCCTCCAGGTGCGGAGCCGTCCGATTCCAGGCCCTGACTCGCCGCGCCGCTTCAACCGGCCCGCCGACTTCGGCTCGCCATGCTTGCAACAACCTGCGCAGCGACTTCCGCAGCCGGCGCTCGACGCGGGGGAGTCTGCGGCGCAGCCGCTCCAGCTTCACCGCCAGCCACAGCAGCGCGCCGGTGACGGACTGGAGCAGCCCGGAGACGACGCGAAAGACCGAGGCCATCCGCGCAGTGTCGCCCTCTTCCTGGTTGCGGCGCTCCTCGGCGGCTGCGCTTCGGGCCCAGGCGTGGCGCCAGTGAGCGCAACCGCCGCCGACACCGCCTCGCCGCTGGCGCTCGACGACGGCTCGGCCGGACGCGAGGTGGAGCGCGGGAGTCTGCGGCGCAGCCGTTCCAGCTTCACGACCAGCAAAAGCAGCGCGCCGATGACCGACTGGAGCAGACCTGAGACGACGTGAAAGGCCATGGGCATCCGCGCAGTGTGGCCTCGGTCGTAGTCACGCTGCTCCTCGCCCCTGCGCATCGAGCCCGAGAGTGGCGTAGGTCCCCGCGGTCAAACGCTCCCGCCTTCGTGACTTGCGCCCTGGCTCGGTTCCGGTGTGGGTACGAAAGGGCGGGAGGGCGCTTCATGCCGGGCAGGATGTCGGCCGTATGCTCGGGCGGCGGCGCGTGTAGTCTTCCGCGCCCATGTGCCGAGCCCTCGTCGTCCTCCTCGCCCTCCCCGCCACGGCGCTCGCGCAGGTGAGCGCGATCGTTCACGCCGACCCCTCACGCGGCGCGACGCTGCTGCCCGCCTCGGTGGCGTACGCCGACCAGGCGACCGCGATCAGCTACAACCCCGCCGGCCTCAACAAGGTCGGCAGCCTCGAGCTCTTCTGGGCCCACGAGCGCAGCATCGCCCGCGACGATCTGATCGACGGCCTCTACCTCGCGTCCGCGCCGATCGACTCCCTCGGCCTCGGCCTGTCGATCGAGTGGATCCGCAAGGCGGGCGGCACGCTCGACTCGCGCAAGACCTCGGTGGCCTTCTCCTTCGGCGGCGAGGCGCTGTCGATCGGCTGGGCCGCCAACTTCTTCAACGGCAACGCCGTCGAGGGGCTCACCTCCTTCGACCTCGGGCTGCAGAGCCGGCTCGGCCGCAACGTCTCCGCGGGAATGACGGTGAAGAACCTCGACTCGCCTACCCGCGCCGGCGTCAACCTGCCCCGCATCTGGGACTTCGGCGTCGGCATCCGGCCGATCGGAGAGCGCCTCACCACCGGCATCGACTGGGTCTTCTCCGACGTCAGCGCCTCGCGGCTCGCCTACTCGCTCAAGCTCGAGGTCTGGAAGGGGCTCTCCGCCTCGGTGGGCTTCAGCCACGGCTTCCAGAACACCGACGGGCTCTACTTCCAGGGCGGCCTCACCGTGGACCTCGCCAACTTCGGCGCCAGCTACGCGGTCGGCGGCGCCACCCTCGCCAACGGCCTGACCCACCTCACCACCGTGCGCCTGTCGATGGACAAGCAGAAGGGCCTGCCGATCTTCGCGGGGAAGATCGCGGTGGTGAGCCTCAACGACGTCGGTAAGACGAACACCGGAGGCACGCTCGCCTCGCTCGCGGGCGTCGCCGCGTCCGACCGCTACCTGCGGCTGCTGCGGACGCTGCAGGAGGCCGAGCACGACCCGCTGCTCAAGGGCGTGGTGGTGAAGGTCGAGACCAGCGAGCTGAAGCTCGCGCGGGCGCTCGAGCTGCGCGATGCCCTGCTGCGGCTGCGCGCCGCTGGGAAGGTGGTGGTGGCGCTGATGCTCTCCGCCGACGATCCCGACTACCTCGTCGCCACCGCCGCGGACCACGTCTACGCCGTGCCCGAGGCGATGCTGATGATCGACGGGCTCCAATCGAGCGTGATCTTCCTCGGCGGCACCGCGGAGAAGCTGGGCGTCACCGTCGATGTCGCCCGCGTCGGCGCCTACAAGAACTCGCCCGATCAGTTCACCCGCACCTCGATGAGCGCCGAGCAGAAGGAGGCGATCGACGCCTACCTCGACACCGACGTGAAGCACGTCGACGCCCTGGTGCCGGCGGCCCGGAAGCTGACCGTCGAGGCGTGGCACGCGGCGATCGACGAGGGCCTCAAGTCGGTCAAGCGCGCCAAGCAGCTCGGGCTGATCGATGACGTGCTCAGCGCCCAGCAACTCGAGGAGAAGCTGCCCGAGCTGATCCCCAACGCCCAGCTGGTCGCCGACTACGACCCCCACCAGGAACGCACCGGCCGCTGGGGCACCCCGTCGCGGATCGCGGTGCTCCCGGTGCTCGGCACCATCGGCGGCGGCAGCGACGGCACCGACCCGCTCGGCGCGATCCAGACCGCCGGCGCCGATACCTTCATCCGCAACCTCGACAGCGCCTCGAGGGATCCGAACGTGGTGGCGATCGTCCTGCGCATCGACTCACCCGGCGGCGACGGGCTCGCCAGCGACATGATGTACCGCGCGGTGCTTGAGGCGAAGAAGCGCAAGCCGGTGGTCGCCTCGATGGGCGACGTCGCGGCCTCGGGCGGCTACTACGTCGCGATGGGGGCCGACGAGATCTTCGCCTCGCCCACCACCGTCACCGGCAGCATCGGCGTCTTCTACGTCAAGCCCGCGGTGAAGGGCCTGGGCGAGTCGCTGGGCGCGCACCAGGAGGCCGTCTCCCGCGGGAAGCTCGCCGGCGCGCTCGACTACTGGGAGCCGTGGGACGACGCCCGCCGTGCCTCGGTGCAGAAGTGGATCGACGACTTCTACGAGACCTTCATCACCGAGGCGGCCACCTCGCGCAAGACGACGAAGGACGCGATCGACGCCGTCGCCCGCGGCCGCGTGTGGTCGGGCGAGGACGCGAACGCCCACGGCCTGGTCGACACCTTGGGAGGGCTCTATGAGGCGATCGCCTCGGCCCGCCAGCGCGCCGACGTCGGCAGCCGGCAGCTCGACATCGTCGTCTATGGACCCCCGAAGGGCGTGCTCGCCAGCGTGCTCGGCGAAGGGGCGCTGTCGCGCGCGCTCGGCGAGGTGAAGACCTCGGCCCCGACCCCGCTGGCCGCCCCGCTGTCGCGCCTCGCCTCCCAGCTGGGGGCCGACCTGCTGCTCGCCGCTCCCGGGATCTCTGCGCGCCTCGAATACGAGCTCGACATCCGCTGAAGGGAACCGCGGAAAACCGTGCCCCCCCGCGCCCAAATCCGGTACGGTGCCGATCGCTCGCCGGCTTGGGCTGCAAGGCCCCGGTGAACACAGGACTCCGGTCGTAAGGTCTCCTGCCCCACAACACCCCGCAGGTCTTTCGCGCCCAAGAGCCAAGGGCGCGCTCGCACGCCATGAACCAGCCAGACGACCAGCCCGATCCGAAGGACCTCCCTGCCCCTCCTCCCAGCGCTGACGGCGGGGACGACGGCGGCGATGACGACGGCGGCGACGACGGCCCCGAGGAAGCGGGCGAAGGCGGCGCCCCCGCGCAGGCCGGCGCTCCCGGCGGCCAGGGCGCGCCCGGCGGCGGCGGCGGCCAACCCGGTCAGCCCGGCATCCCCGGCAGCGGCAAGCGGCGGCGGCGCCGTCGCCGTCGCAAGGGCAACCCGGTGCTCTTCACCCCCGACGGCCAGGCGTACCGCACCGTCACCCAACCCGACGGGCAGCAGTCTCAGGTGTTCCTCACCCCGCAGGAAGTCGAGCAGTACAAGCAGCGCATCGCCCAGCAGCAGCTGCAGCAACAACAGCAGCAGCAGCAGCAGGGTCAGAACCAGCAGCGTGCGCCCGGGCAGCCGCCTCCGCCCGGGGTGGTTCAGACCGTCGAGGGCGTGCTCGACACCGAGGTCAAGGGCCCCAACGCCTACCTGCGGCAGCTCAAGCGCAGCCTGCTCGCGGCCCCCGAGGATCCGGAGATCCCCAAGAACCTGGTGCAGAAGCTGCGGCTGCGCACCGGCCAGTACCTCGTCGCCCAGGCCCAGATTCGCGGACAGAAGGGCTTCATCCAGCGGGTGGACACCGTCGACGGCCTGCCGCTCGAGCAGGCCACCCGGCTGCCCCACTTTCAGGACCTGACTTCGATCGACCCCGTCGAGCGGATCAAGCTCGAGCACGTCCACAACGAGTACCTCACCCGGGTGCTCGACCTGATCGCCCCGCTCGGCAAGGGCCAGCGGATGCTGATCACCGCGCCGCCGAAGACGGGCAAGACGATCATGCTCCAGAAGATCGCCCAGGCGGTGATCAAGAACCATCCCGAGATCCACGTGATGGTGGTGCTGATCGACGAGCGCCCCGAAGAAGTCACCGACATGCGGCGCAACATCAAGGCGGAGATCCTCGCCTCGAGCTCTGACCGCCCCACGCCCGATCACCTGAAGATCTGCGAGCTGTCGATCGAGCGCGCCCGCCGGCTCGTCGAGTCGGGCAAGGACGTGCTGGTGCTGCTCGACTCAATCACCCGCGTCGCCCGCGCCTTCAACAAGGAGGTCGAGTCCTCCGGCCGGACGATGACCGGCGGCGTCGACTCCCGCGCCCTCGAGCGGCCCAAGCG
>JAYVRT010000245.1:0-2216 GCA_043776025.1 Archangiaceae bacterium
GAGTTCCGCTTGCGGAAGCCGTGCGCGCGGTTCCGTTTGATTTTCGAAGGCTGGTAAGTGGGCTTGCGCTTGGCCACGGGGTGGCTCCTTTACAGACGAGTCTGGTGGTGAACGAAGAGAGAAGCGCGCGCCTTTAGCGGACTGTGTCGTCACTTTCAACGCTCGCGCCTGCTTTCTTTCCCGGGCCTCAATGGTTCTCTGACTGTCCTGTGGAAATTCAACGGGTGGGGCTGTGGAAAACAGTTGGGGAACTGTTGAGAACTGCATCGCCCGCCGCTCGCCAATGTGGATAACTCACGGCAGCCGTTGCACCGCCACATTTGCGCTGTCACGTACTTTCAGCAAACCCGTGACAGCGGTGAGGCGCGAAACCAGGCCGACTTTCTGGCCCTGGCTGTCCACATGCGCGGCACGTCGCGAAAGGACCTTCTGTTACAAAGAGTTGACCAAAGTGCTTGATCCGCTTCGCGACCCACAGGTAGAGAGGCGGCGATTTCTTCATCATTTTCCGGTGGGGTCGGATCGAACTGTGACGCATCCCTTCGTCGAGGCCGGCGTGAAGTCAACCCCCCAGAACCTCTGGGACAATCTGCTGGAGACCTTGCGCGGCGATGGGCACGCGTATGCCGCCTCGCAGCTGCGTGAGTTGACCCCGCTGGACTTCGCCAACGGCGAGCTGGTGCTCGGCGTAGGAGACCGGTTCTTCCGCGACTGGGTCGACGACCACTACTGCATGATGATCAAGGAAACGCTCAACCGGCTGACCGGCGCGACCCCGACCATCCGCTACGAGATCATCGAGAAAGCCCGCAGCATCACCCCGGCGGCGCTCACACCGGCAGTCAACCAGGTGCGGCAGCCCCTGCGGCTCAACGAGCGCTTCACCTTCGAGACCTACGTCGTCGCCGACTCGAACCAGCTGCCGGCAGCGGCGGCGATGGCCGTCTCGGATGCGCCGGGCAAGAACTACAACCCGCTGTTCATCTACGGAGGCACCGGGCTGGGCAAGACCCACCTGCTGCACGCGGTCGGAAACCGGATCCTCCAGAAGGACCCCAAGACCCGCATCGTCTACCTGTCGAGCGAAGAGTTCACCAACCAGTTCATCGAGAGCGTCCGCGATCACCGGATGACCGAGTTCCGCAAGAAGTTCCGGGACGAGTGTGACGTGCTGCTGATCGACGACATCCAGTTCCTGGGGAAGAAGCAGGAGACCCAGAACGAGTTCTTCTACACCTTCAACTCGCTCCACCAGATGTCGAAGGCGATCGTGCTCACCTCTGACATGGTGCCCGCCGACATCCCCGGCCTCGAGGAACGCCTGCGCAGCCGGTTCACGATGGGGTTGATCACCGACGTGCAGGAGCCGAACTTCGAGATGCGGGTGGCGATCTTGAAGAAGAAGGCGGCCAGCGACGGCTTCCTCCTGCCCGACAACGTCGCCCACTTCATCGCCCGGCACGTGGTCCGCAACGTCCGGGAGCTCGAGGGCGCGTTGATCAAGATCTCCGCGGTGCACTCGCTCACCGGTCAGGCGATCACCGAAGAGTTCGCCGGGCAGGTGCTCAAGGACATCCTCCCGGCCCAGAAGCAGCTCGACGCCGACGCGATCCAGGGCGAGGTGGCGCGCTTCTACAAGGTGCCGCTGCTCGAGCTCAAAGGCGAGCGCAGGACGAAGAACATCGCTTTTGCTCGCCAGGTGGCGATGTACCTGCTGCGGACGTTGACCCACGCCTCGTTCCCGGCAATCGGCGACAAGTTCAACAAGGACCACTCGACGGTGATGTCGTCGGTGCGGAAGATCGAAGCCCAGCGCGAGGTCGACGAGACGCTGCGCCACCAGCTGACCGAGCTGACCGCGCGCCTCGGAGTGGTTTGAGTTCAAACCGGTTTTAGTTGGACCTCAAAGCGTCACTTCATCTCGGGAATTTCGGTCAGCGGCATCTTGTAGACCCGGGCCTTGCCCACCTGAGGCTGCACCGACAGCACCCGCTTTACCTTGTCGTCGCCGATCACCGTGAGCAGGTGGGTGCCCAGCGGCAGTGAAAGGTTGAACAGCGGCGTCTTTCCCAGCAGCTCGAGCTTCTTGAACACCAGGGCTTCGGGGTAGACCGCGAGCGTTACCAGGCCCCGCTGCGCTGGCTTCACCACCTCGGTGCCGGGGCTCTTGGCGCCCACCGCGACGGTGCCGGCGTCGGCCCCAGCGGCAGTCACTC
>JAYVRT010000246.1:0-7185 GCA_043776025.1 Archangiaceae bacterium
CCGGTCACCAACGGCGAGTTCGGCAAGACGCTGGGGAAGGTGCTCTCGCGGCCGGCGATCGCTCCGCTGCCTGGCTTCGCGCTGAAAGCCGCGTTCGGCGAGATGGCAGAGGGGACGATGCTCGCCAGTCAGCGCGTTCTCCCGCGGGCGCTCGAGGCCTCGGGCTTCGCCTTTCTGCACCCGCAGCTCGAGACGGCGCTGCGCTTCACGCTGGGCGAGACCTAGACGCGGCAGCCTGCAAGGACCGTTTCAGAGCGCGTCGGTCGGCACCCAGCCGTCGTTGCCCTGCTGATCGCGCACCTTGGTGAAGTCCCCCTTCTTCTCCAGGACCTTGAGCTTCTCTCCCTTGTCGATCGCACCGCGCCCGGCCCCCATCGTCGCGGCGGGCGGCGGGCCTGCGCTCGGCCCGGCCTGCAGCTGAACCGCGCGCTTGGTGTCCGCGCCGTAGAGCGACTGGATCCGGCCCTGGTCGCGCCCCTTCTCCTGAACGACGTTGGCGGAGAAGGTCTCAAAGCCGCGGCCGGCGCTGGCGACCGCCTCCGACTGCTGGCCGGGCTGGGTGTAGAAGTGGCCGGTGACGTGGATCACCTGCCCGTCTTCGTAGGGGAAGCGCACCGCGATCACCCCTGAGCCGAACGCCCGCGCGACCTCGGGCGAATCCATCAGCACCGTGACCCGCTTCGGGTCCAGCACCTTGATCGGATAGCCGCCGCCCGCGGTCTGCCAGTGCTCCTTCGCGTTTCCGCCGAGCGAGTTGAGCAGGCCGCGATCCGCCTCGGTGCCGCGAATCTTCACCGGGAAGATCTGTTCCTGGGTGGTGCCGCCCGTCCAGGCGATGGTGTTGGGGAAGATCGGCTCGATCAGCTGATGGACGGCGTGATCGGTGGTGTAGAGAAACCCGCCGGCGGCGACGAAGCGGCGGACCCGCTCCCGCGCCTGGGGCGACATCTCTCCGGTGCAGTTCACCATCAGCACCTGCTTGGCGTTGAGCGCGAGGGTCGGCAGCTCCTCTGGGCTCACGGCGACGAAGTCGACCTTCGCGTGGGCGAGCACCTGCTCCATGTGGTCCGCCGAGCCGCGAACCACC
The DNA here is from genome assembly GCA_043776025.1 of Archangiaceae bacterium. Taxonomy (GTDB): domain Bacteria; phylum Myxococcota; class Myxococcia; order Myxococcales; family Myxococcaceae; genus JAYVRT01. Next base: position 1,088 of record JAYVRT010000246.1, read on the forward strand.
ACCACCCTTGCGTGCGAGACGTCGGTCGCCGCGAACGCCAGGGAGGACACCGCCAGGGAAGCGAAGAGAATCGAGCGCATGGCCTTGAAACGTGCGAGTCGAGCGAAGGATTTGTCGCCGTAAAACCCTTGATTTCGCTGGGCAATAATTCACTGTCACCAACTTGAAGCAGTTCGCGTTGAGCCGGTTGAAGTCACCAACCAAGGAGAAACGCGATGTCGAACCTGGCCCTCAAGCAGACCCTCTCGCAGCACCACAGCAACGGCGGCCGGCTGGTCGCCAGCGACGGCCGCACTCTGCCGCTCAAGGCCGCCGCGCTCACCGCCGACGCGAGGGCCGGCGTGATCCGGGTGGTGCTCGAGCAGCGCTTCGTCAACCCGTACGATCAGCCGCTGCAGGTCACCTACCAGATGCCGCTGCCCGCCGACGGCGCGGTGAGCGGCTTCGCCTTCCGCATTGGCGAGGAGCGGATCATCGGAGAGGTGGACACGAAGAAGAAGGCGCGCGACCGCTTCGAGGAGGCGATCCTCGACGGGCGCACCGCGGCGATCCTCGACCAGGAGCGCAGCAGCCTCTTCACCCAGCAGGTGGGCAACATTCCGCCGCACACCGAGGTCGTCGCCGAGCTGACGATCGACCAGAAGCTCGCGTGGCTGCCGGACGGCGCCTGGGAGTGGCGCTTCCCCACGGTGATCGCGCCCCGCTACCTCGGCGGCGCGGGCCGGGTCGTCGACGCGGCCGCGGTCACCGTCGACGTCGCGGACCAGGAGCTGCCGGTGAAGCTCTCACTGAAGCTGGCGGTGCGTGATCAACTGGCAGAGGGCCTCAAGCCGAACTCGCCGTCGCACGTGCTCCACGCGTCGAAGGGCATCGGCCGTTACGACGTCACCTTCGGCGACGAGTCGGGCGCAGGGCTGGATCGGGACCTGGTGGTGCGATGGCAAGGGGCGGGGCTGAAGGTCGGCGCCGAGCTCGACGTCGGCCGCCCGGCCAACGGTGAGCCCTGCGGCAACGCCTACGCGCTGCTGACCCTCGTGCCTCCGACCGCGGGGGTGAAGATGCCGAGCGTCCCACGCGATCTGATCGTCCTGCTCGACACCTCGGGCTCGATGAGCGGCGAGCCACTCGACCAGGCGCGCCGGGTGGTGAACGCGATGATCGACAGCCTGCGGGAGCAAGACCGCTTCGAGCTGATCGAGTTCAGCAACGAGGCGCGGCGCTGGAAGTCGGGGGTAAAGGACGCGACGGCGAACAACAAGGCCGCGGCGCTGCAGTGGTTGGCGGGCCTTCAGGCCGGCAGCAGCACCGAGATGGGCCCGGCGATGATCGAGGCGCTCAAGCCGCTGCGCAAAGACGCCCAGCGCCAGGTGGTGCTGATCACCGACGGGCTGATCGGCAGCGAGAACGAGGTGCTCCACGCGATCCTCGACAAGCTGCCGGCGGGCTCGCGGGTGCACTGCGTCGGCGTCGGGAGCGGCGTCAACCGCAGCCTGACAATGCCGGCGGCGCGGGCCGGGCGCGGGGTCGAGCTGATCATCGGCATCGGAGAGGACGCCGAGGTCGCGGCGAAGCGGCTGCTGGCGCGGACGATGGCGCCGCTGGTGACCGAGGTCGAGGTGTCGGGCAGCGCGGTGGTCGCGGTCGCTCCGGAGCACCCGATGGATCTCTTCGGCGGCGCGCCGGCGATGCTCTGCTTCAAGCTCAACCCCGCGGGCGGTGAGCTGGTGGTGCGGGGGAAGACGGCCGAGGGCAACTACCTCGAGCGAATGACCGTCAGCCCGATCGAGCGCGGAGAAGGCAGCGCGGCGATCGCCAAGCTGTTCGCCCGCGAGTGCGTCGAGGATCTCGAGACCCGCGCCGCGGGGGGTGGCAACCGCGCGCAGCTCGATTCGCAGGTGGAGCAGCTGGGCCTGAACTTCCAGATCTCCACCCGGCTGACCAGCTGGGTGGCGGTGAGTCAGAACCAGACGGTGGACCCGACGGCGCCGCGCCGCCACGAGAAGGTCCCGCAGAACCTGCCCTACGGGATGTCCGCCGAGGGCGTCGGGCTGCGGCAGTCGGCGGCGATGCCGGCGGTGACCGGTGCTCCGATGCGGATGATGAAGCGGGCGGCGCCACCGGCGGCGGCGGGGGCGGTCAGCTCGGCCAGCTACCGGCAGGAAGCGCTCGATGGCGCGAGGGCGGATGACTCCCGCGCGTCGCTCGACCTCGACGGCGGCGGCGGGACGGAGGAAGAGGTGATGGCCGAGGAGCCGCAGGAGTTCGCGGAGCTCGAGAGGATGGTGAAGCAGAAGTCTGCACCCAGGGGAGCTCCGCCCCCGTCGCCGGTGAAGGACGAGGCGAAGGAGCCGGCCGACAAGCTCACCGAGGTGCGCTCGAAGAAAGACCGGGAACAGCCCCGGACCTTCACCGCGCGGCTGCTGCAGCTCAAAGACGGGCGGATGGCGGTGGAGTTCACCGTCGACGGCGACACCCTGGTCTGGGCGCCGGTCAACGTGCGGGTCGAGCTGGCGGACGGCAGCTTCGTCGCCGCGCGGGTCGACGTCCGGAGGACCACCACGCCGCACTCGGCACAGGCGGGGACGACGCTTATCCTCGCCCTCGAAGTTCCGGCCGCGGTCATCCAGCCAATGAGGGTCCACCTGATGTGCGGAACCAGCCCGTTGCTGCTCGAGCTCTAGCGCTTGGACACTGAGCGACTCCAGCTCGCTTCGATCATCGCCGGCGACCCTGACGCCTTCGGGCAATGGGTCGCCGGCGTCGAGGCACCGCTGCGGCGGACGCTCAAGCCGTTCGCGGCACTGGTGGACACCGAGGCGGTGCTGCAGGAAGCGCTGCTTCGGGTGTGGCAGGTGGCGCCGCGCTTCACCTCTGATGGGAAGCCGAACGCGCTGCTGCGGTTCGCGGTGATCACCACCCGGAACGCGGCGATCAGCGAGCTGCGCCGGGCCGCTCCGACCTCCGACCAGCTCGATGCGCTGGAGCACCAACTGGCCGCCCAGGAGAGCGCCGCACCCGCGCCGCCGGATCCGTTCCTGCGGGAGGCGATCCTCGAGTGTCGGAAGAAGCTGCCGGGCAAGCCGGCGCTGGCGATGGAGCAGCGGCTGGCCTCGGGCGGAGCCGAAGACGACACTGTGCTCGCCGCCCGGCTGGGGATGAAGCTGAACACTTTTCTGCAGAACTTCACCCGCGCGCGAAAGCTGCTGGCCGAGTGCCTGAAGAAGCGCGGCGTCGAGCTGGAGGGCTGAAGCAATGGCGACCGCCGAAGACGAGCTGTTGGTGGAGCAGGTGGTGTGCGCCCGCCGGGTCCGCGATCTCGACGGGCGGGTGAAGAGCCACCCCGCCTGGCATGACCTCGACGCGGCGGGGAGGATCGAGGCGTTCGCGGCGACGGCGCTGACCCGGAAGCTCGAAGCTGCGCTCGACCCGTTGGGGCGGTCGACGACGGTAAAGGCGGTTTTGGCGCGGATCCGCGGCAGCTAACTGGGCGCCTCCCATTGCAGAACAAGCACAAAGCCCGCCCAACCCATCTGGGTGAGCCTCGGGTCCAGGTTGCCCCAATCCTGGCGGCCCGAACCGACCCAACGCCCAACGAGCGACCCGCTTGCAGCACTGCCGGCGCTACCAGCGGTAGTGCACCAGCGCTTCGTCTCCGGCTTCGCGCTCGACCTGCATCGTCACCTTCACCTTCATCCGCTCGAAGACGTAATCGAAGATTCCGAGGTTGAAAGCGGCGGGAACGCGGGCGGGATCGATCGAGTGCACGGAGATCGCGTTCGGCCCGGACTCGGTCACCGTCAACGTGACGTCGGTGCGGCCCATGCGAACGAAGCGAGGCCACCGGTGCAGCAGCCGCGCGGGCCCAAGCAGAGGCAGGGTCGCGATCAGCAGCGCGCCGACCATCGTCTGCGAGTAGGACTGGGCAAAGTCAAAGCCGAGCCGCCGGTAGCCTTGCTCGGCGGGCAGGGCCGGGTAGCGCGCGGCCCGAAACAATTCGAGCGCCTGGGCCCAGACGGGGGCGCGGTAGTTGATCTCGAGGCGCCCGAGGTCGACCCCGAGCTCCGAGAGCTTCTCGGTCAGCGCCGCATCCGGACGATGGGCCCGCGCGATCGCCTCGAACAACGAGCCGTCCGCGCCCCGCAGCTGGTGATCGTCTTGCGCCATGGCCCCCCCCTTCGCGAGGGAGCATGCCACAGGCCGCGGAATCGTCGCGCCCTGCACCGCTTCGCTTTCAATCCACCTCACGCCGCGGCGACAATGGCCGGATGCCCTCACACTTCCCCGCAGTGCTGGTGCTGTTCGCCGCCGTCGCAGCGGCCGAGGGCGATGCCGGTGTCGGTGTCGGTGTCGGTGTCGGGGCGGTGCTCACGGTGAAGGTCACCGCGATCCACTCGACCAAGGGAAAGATCGCCTGCACCCTCTACCGCGGAGAGGCCGGCTTCCCCACGGACCCGAAGCGGTCGATTCAGCAGCGCGTCTGCGAGATCGAGGGCACCGTCTCGACCTGCCGCTTCGACCCAATTCCCGCGGACACCTACGCGGTCGCCTGTTTCCACGACGAGGACAGCAACGGGAAGCTCAACTCCAACTTCATCGGGATTCCGAAGGAGGGCGTCGGCGTCTCCCGCGACGCGAAGGGTTCGTTCGGCCCTCCGAAGTACGAGGACGCGAAGTTCTTGTTCTCCGGGGCGCCGACGGAGATCACCTTCGGGCTTCGCTACTGACGCGTCACTTCGGCGCGGTCACGACGCCGAGATCGACGAACGCGCTGTCGACCATCACCACGTAGGGGCGCTGCTCGAACTTCAGCCCACCCTTGCCGTCGTGGTCGATGATCTCCAGCTTGCCCATGCCGTAGCCCATCGGCCCGCGCGAGTAGTAGTGGGCGCGCAGCTTGTACGGGTACGAGCGCTTGTTCACCGGAAGCCGGATGGTGAAGCACTCCGGGCCGTAGCCGGTGGTGACATCCGCGTAGAGGTCGCCCCCCGACGGCAGGTGCATCGCCGAGTAGTAGGCGTGGCCGCCCCTCGGGTCGAGGATGTGGAAGTCGACATCGTTGGCGTCGGTCTCCCAGGTGAGGACGAAGCGCAGCGACGGTTGGTCCTCGAGCTTGGCGTGGAGTTTTTCCAGCCGCGCGCGCACGTCAATCGCCGCGCCGGGCTCGGCCTTCAACCACGCGGCGGCGATCAACCCCGCGTCCTCGCGCAGAATCTGGGCCGCGCCGCGGAAGCGGCCGTCGGGGTACTGCTGGCCGGCGCCGCGCTCGATCGCCTTGAACGCCTCGGCGTACTTGCCCTGGCGCAGGAGCGCGAAGGCGAGGAAGCGGTGGCTCGCGGGGTGGTCGGCGCGCTGCTCCGCGGCCTTGGCGAAGGTGTCGCCGGCGAGCGCGAGGCCCCCGTTGTCCTTGATCCGCTCCAGCCGGACGCCGGCGAACCGGCGCAGGTCCGCGCGCGAGGGAAAGAGATCGATGATTGACCCGTAGGCGCGGGCCGCCTGCTCGACGTCGCCGGTGGCCTCGAGCGCCTCGCCGAGGGCGACCAACGCCAGCACGTCGCCCGGCTGTTCCTCGCGCCAGCCCCGCGCGCGATCGAGCGCCTTCTGGGCCTGTTTCGCGGCGAGCGCGACCATCACCTCTTTGAACGGGCCTTCCCACGGCTCACGCGAGAGCGGCATCCCGGCCACCTCGGCGTCGGTGTCGACCGCGGCCTGTGAAGGCTGTTGCATCGGGCGGCGGTCGGCCATCGGTCCGGGACGCGGGGGAGGCGGAGGCGCAGCGGCGGAGGGCGCGCCGCGAATCACCTGGATGGTGTTGAACCGGCGTTGGCTGAGCGCCCGCTCGCCTGAAGGGGCTTCGTCGTCGCGGCTCATCCTCGGCTCGGGCATGGCGTCGGCGGCCTTGTCGAACTCTTCCTTCTCTTCCGAGGGCCTGCTGTTGGCGATCGACTTCTTCGGCGACACCTCGCGGGGCGGTTCGGGCGGCGGAACCTTCGCGACGGGAGCCGCCTCGGGCGCGCGGTGCAGCAATGTCAGCCGCCCCTTCTCGACGGTGAGGATGTCGGCCAGCGCTTTGCGATCGATGTGGAAGCGCGCGTAGTCCG
>JAYVRT010000247.1:0-7176 GCA_043776025.1 Archangiaceae bacterium
TGGCGACATCGTCGAGTTCGAAGTTGATCGGCTTTACTTCCTCTTCCATGTGTTTGCGCGCGCGCTCGGCTTCTTTGCTGTTGGAGTACTTCACCGTCACGTCGACCGTCTTCACCAGCTTCTCCGAGGTCTCCTTGAGCTTGAGCCAGGTGCCGACCTCGGCCCGCGGCAGGTCGCGGGTGTACTTGTCGGACGAGGCCTGGATCTCCCGGAGGATGACTTCCATCGCTTCGTCGGCGCTGGTGCGCTCGGCGTCGTCGGCGGAGTTGATGTGATCATTCGCCGCCTGCGCCAGCAGCGAGGCGTCGAGGCGGAGCAGGCCGATGAGGCGCTCGCGCTCCATCGAGGCCGCGACGAGGTGATCCGTCCGCTCGTTGGTGCGGTTGGCGTTGTAGAGGATGAACCCGGCGCTGCTCGTCAACAGCACCACCACCACCAGGAAGCCGGCGCGGAAGCCGCGGATGGGAAGGCGGGACGACGTCACGGTGGGTTCCTTACGGTCAAACTGGGGACTGCGGCAACACTTGCCCCCGGCAGTTGGGGACGTTCTCCCCAATGACGTTTTGGAGCCGGAGTAAATTCAAGGTGATGCGGGTGGCACATCGGCTGCGAAGAGCCCCGTTGTCGCAATCTTGCGGCGCCCTCATTTTTGCCCGGAGCAATACCATGAAGAAGCTCTTTGCCGTCGTCCTCGCCATCTTCGCCATCAACGCGTTTGCCGCCGATCCTGCGCCCGCCGCCGATGCCAAGCCGGCCGAGAAGTCTGCCAAGAAGGCGGGCAAGAAGGGCGAGGAGAAGAAGGGCGAGGAGAAGCCGGCCGCCGAGGCCAAGCCGGCCGAGGCCGCTCCCGCGAAGAAGTAATTCGCCTCCAGGCTTTCTAAAGATCAGGGTCTGGACCTCAACCGGTTCAGGCCCTGTTTCTTTTTGGGCTCTGGGAGCGGGGCACGTTAAGTTCGGCCTCACGTTTTGGCCCCCAGCCCTCGGGCGGCCCGGGAGGAAACAATGACGATCCGGATCCCTGCAGCTCTCTGCGTCGCGGTGGTGTGTCTTGCGGGGTGCGGCTCCCCATCGGTCGGCACCATCTCGGGCAAAGTGTTGATGTCCGATGGCAGCGACGCGACCGGCCTGACGGTGACGCTGTTGGGCCAGGTCGGAAAGAGCGAGGTCACCGTCGGCGGCGGGCAGTACAGCTTCGAGAAGCTCCCCGACGGCGTCTACCTGCTGTCGGTCGAGGCGGCCGATACCAAGGAACGCAAGCTGTCATTCGGAGCGACGGTGAAGGGCACCGAGGCGGTTCCGGCGCCCGACCTGACCTTCAACCCGGTGGGGACGCTGACCGGAAAGGTGACCACCGCGGCGATGAGCCCGGCGGTCGGAGCCACGGTGTTCCTCTCCGGGAGCGACCGGGTCGCGCTCACCGACGCCACGGGCAGCTACCGTTTCGCCGACGTGCCGACGGGCGACTACACCCTGGTGGCGAAGGCGGCGGGGGCGATCAACCAGAGCGCGACCGCGACGATCAAGCTCAAGCGGGGGAAGAATGACGGGCCGGCGCTCGCGCTCGCCAACGACATGGCGGTCACCGGCAAGCTCGACGGCGTCGTCTACTACTTCAACGGCGACAAGCCGGCGGGCATCAAGGTGTCGGTCGTCGACGTCAGCAACAACACCGACGACGCCGGACACTTCTCGCTCACCCTGCCGCCGGGCACCTACGCGCTGATCGCCGAGGCGGCGGGCTACCCGAAGCAGCAGCTGGGCTGGTTCACGGTGCGCGCGGGCGAGACCACCACCGTGCCGGCGACGCCCATCTCCCTCTACAAGTCGATTCCGATCTACGAGCAGGCGACCAACCCGTTCCTCAGCTGGCTGGCGGTCAGCGAAGGGCCCACCGCGATTTTGCGGATGCAAAACACGTCGGACTACCAGACCGCGATCTACGCCATCGACACCAAGGCGGTGGACCGCAAGCTGCTCCTCCTCGGGAGCCCGTCGAACTACCACCTGAGCAAGCAGGGCAAGTGGTTCGCCTTCCAGCCCGGCTTCCAGGGGGTGGCGGCGATCAACACCGAGACCGGAAAGACCTACACCTTCCCCGGGTCGATCATCACCGGGCCGCTGATCTCCAGCGACGAGTCGGTGATGATGTACTGGTCGCAGGGGCAGAACACGCTGTTCCGGGTGGATCTGGCGACCGGCGCGGTGACCTCGTTTCCCGCGTTCGCCGGCTCCTTGTTTCAGAGCGCTGACCGGTTCCTCGCGCGCACCTCCAACATGACGCCGTTCGACGTGCAGTTGATTACGCCCACCACCGCGACCGTGGCCTTCAGCCAGATGCAGGTCGAGTTCCCGGTGGGTGCGACCAACGTGCAGGTGGGCAGCGTCACCAACACCACGCCGCTGGTGTTTGCCTACAACTGCGCGGCCGCGTGCAACGTCCAGGTCATCGGGCTGACCGGCAACTCGTCGTCGGCGGTGAACATCATCCCCACCACCCAAATCACGCAGGCGCCGTCGCCGATCAACGGCTCCGTCAAGGAGTACCTCGGGCTGCAATGGGGCGGACTGTCCCCCGGGAGAATTCTCGTCAAGGTCGCCGACGGGAGCGCGACGCCGCTGCCGGCGAACACCACCAACCTGTTCTTCAACGAGACGCTCGCCCGGGTCGTGACCTATTCGATCAACGCGGGCAACGGCACGACTGACGTTCGCGAGGACGTGGTGCCTCCGTCGGCGACTGGGCCGATTCATCTCAACGCCCCGGGCATTCAGAACCAGGCGTGGATCAGCCCGACGCGCTTCATCGCCTTCTCGTCCTCACCGAACCCCAAGAAGCTCGAGATGAAAGCCGGAGTTCCGTCGCTCGACGTCAACCCAGACATCGTCTTCGACGTCGCCGCGCAGACGCCCTACTTCGCACCGCCCGCGGTGATGTGGCTCAAGCAGACGTCAATGAAGCGCGTCGGCATCGCCTACGACAGCGCCGAGTTCCCCGTCGACACCATCGGCGCGATGAGCAACTTCAACTTCACCTCGGTCGGGTCACGCGCCTCGGTGCTCAACGGCCTGCTGGGCAAATTCGCGGTCATCTATGACGGCGCCTCGGCGCACGTTTTCGACGGCGTCAAGGCCGAGTCGAGGAAGAGCCCGGGCCAACCGCCGTCGCAGAACAACCCGCTCTTCATCCCGACCGACCGCTTCCGGGTGTCGCTGTTCGGGCCCAACGGCTTCTTCGCCCAGTCGATTGCGCTCGAGTTCTTCGAGACCGGCAAGACGTTGATGTTGACCGAGCCGCTGCGGCTCGGCGGTCAGACGGCGTCGCTGCCCACGGGAGGGACGATCACCGCGACCTACTCGACCGGGCTGCCCAACAACACCCTGAACCTCGCGCTGCTCCCGTAGCGCCGGTCAGCCCTTGAGCGCCTTGAGCGCGCCCTTAGCCGCCTCGTACCGGCGCTCGACCTCGTCCCACTTGAGGTTGGCGAAGAAGGCGTCGACGTACTTCGCCGCCGCGGCGCCGTAGTCGAGGGCGTACGCGTGCTCGAAGAGGTCCAGCACCAGCAGCGGGACCCCCATCGCCGGGAACTGGGTGTGGTTGCCCGCCCAGCCAGTGACGAGCTCGCCGGTGCCGAGGTGGAGGCAGACCGTCGCCCAGCCGCTGCCGCCGGCGAGGCTCATCGCGGTGGCCCGGAAGCCCTCTTCCCACTTCGCGCCGAGCGCGGTGGCGAGCGCCCCGGCGACTTTCCCGTCGCCCCCTAAGTTGCCGAAGTACGCCTCGTGGAGCGTGACCGAGTTGCGGAAGGTCAGCTCCCGCTCTCGCAGACCGGCGACGAGGTACGGCGGCGCGTCGGCTTTGAGGCGGGCGAGGTCGTCCTCGACCTTGCCGAGGTTCTTCACCGCTCCGGCGTAGTTGTTGTCGTGGTGCGAAGTGAGCAGCTTCTCCGAGAGCCCTTTGAGCTTCGCCGGGTCGAAGCCGAGCGGCTTCGGGGCGCGGGCACCCGCGGAGGGAATGGAGCCGGCATCGAGGGTCGCGCCGAGGAGAAACGGAGTGACGGCGGCGCTGCGGAGGAGTTCGCGACGGTTCATGACAGTCCTTTGAGGAGCGCGCCGAGGATGGCGCAGAGCAACAGCGTCCGGCCCAGGTTCTGCTTCAGAGCGAAGAGCATCGCGAAGGCGACCGCCGAGACCGCGGCGGCGCGAACGTCGAGCGAGGCGAGCTCGGGAAGCGGCAGCTGCAGCGGCCCCCAGCCCAAGGCGTCCACCCGCGCGAAGAACACATGGAGCGCGAAGAAGACGGAGAGGTTGAGGATGACGCCGACGACTGCCGCGGTGATCGCCGCGAGCGCGGCAGCCAGGCGCTGGTTGCCGCGCACCGCCTCGACGAAGGGCGCGAGGGCGAAGATCCACAGGTAGCACGGGGTGAAGGTGACCCAGAGCGTCAGCGCCGCGCCGAGCCCGCCGGCGAGCAGGGGGGCGAGCGTCCCCGGCTGTTGGTACGCGGCGACGAAGCCGACGAACTGAAGGACGAGGATCAACGGCCCCGGTGTCGTCTCCGCGAGGCCGAGCCCGTCGAGCATCTGGCTGGCGGAGAGCCAGCCGAAGTTGAGCACCACCTCGTGGGTCACCCAGGCGAGCACCGCGTACGCGCCGCCGAAGGTGACGACCGCCGCCTCGCTGAAGAAGACGCCCTCGCGGGTGAGGACGTCCGAGGGTCCGCGCCACGCCCAGACTGCTGCCACGGGTGCGGCCCAGAGCCCGAGCCAGAGCGCGACGGTGCGCGCGGCCCGCGCGAGGTTGGGCTGGGTGTGCTCGAGTTTCCCCGCGGCGAACAACCGGTCCACCAGCGCTTCGCGTCCTTCCGCCTCGGCCTTCTTGTCCGAGCCACCGGGGGCACGCACCGGCAGCCCGAGCGCTCCGGCGAGCGCGGCGGCCGCGATGACGAGAGGGAACGGGGCGGAGAAGGCAGCGAGGGCGACGAAGGCGAGGGCGGCGATCGCCACCGCCATCGGCGTCTTCAAGGCCCGCTTCCCGATGCGGACCACGGCCTCGACCACGACCGCCAGCACCGCGGCCTTGATGCCGAAGAAGACCGCGTCGATCGCCGCCACCTGGTGAAACGTGGCGTAGACGCTGGCGAGCACCACCATCAGCGCCGCGCCGGGGAGGACGAACAGCGAGCCGGCGACGAGTCCTCCCGCGGTGCGGTGGAGCAGCCAGCCAATGTAGGTCGCCAGCTGCATCGCCTCCGGCCCGGGCAGCAGGGTGCAGAAGTTGAGCGCGTGGAGGAAACGTTCCTCGGAGATCCACCGGCGCTTCTCGACGAGCTCGCGGTGCATCACCGCGATTTGACCCGCGGGCCCGCCAAAGCTCAGCAGCCCGATGCGCAGCCAGACCGGCGTCGCCTCGCGCAGCGTCAGGGAGTCGGGCGGGTGCACGCGGGCGCGGATCTAGCCCGCATGAAGAAACCGTGAAGAACAAATGAGCGCCGGGTGAAACACTCTTCACCTCGAAAGCGCACGCTCTCCTTCGTTCCACCCCACGAAGGAGCCGCCCCCAATGAAGAGAGTCCTGACTGCAGTGCTGGTGATGAGCCTCTCCGGGTGCGCGTATGCGCCCGGCGCCCGGGAAGACCGCGCGCCGCCCGCGCGCTACAGGTCGGCAGAGAGCCCGGAGCCCAGTCCCAACGCGAGGCCGGTAGAGGACAAATCGGGCGCGGAGGCGGAGCCCAGCGTTCGTCACCGGACCGAAGCGGAGTTCCAGGACCTCACGATTGAAGGCGACCTCACCAAGCCCGACGGGGAGTACACCGAGGCGCGGAAAAAGGTGAAGCACGAGGGCCTGGTCAAGCTCCGCGGGCACCTCGGCGCCGACGGGAAGCCCGACAAGCCGGTGGACGCCGCCGACCCGACTTCGACGCCCGTGGTCGTCAAGCCTCCCCCCGAGGACGTCGCGCCGGCGGGCGGCGAGAAGAGCGCGAAGTTCCCCGGAATGTACCTGCAGCACTACGGGGTGAACCCGACGATCGAGGTCAGCGACGAGCCGACGAGCACCTTCGCCGCCGACGTCGACACCGGCAGCTACAGCCTCGCGCGTTCCTGGCTCAACCGGGGCGAGCTGCCCAACGAGGCGGCGGTGCGGGTCGAGGAGTTCGTCAACGCCTTCGACTACAGCTACCGGCCGCCGGAGACCGAGGCGTTCGCGGTGCAGGTGGAGATGTTCCCCTCGCCCAACCGCAAGGGGTACCACGTGCTCCACCTTGGCCTGAAGGGGAAGGAGATCCGCGCCGCGGAGCGCAAGCCGGCGAACCTCGTCTTCACCCTCGACGTCTCCGGCAGCATGTCGATGGAGAACCGGCTGACGCTGGCGAAGCGGGCGCTCGAGCTGCTCGTCGATCAGCTCGAGGCGAAGGACTCGGTAGCGCTCGTCGTCTATGGCGATGAGGCCCACGTGGTGCTCCCGCCGACGCCGGCCAACCAGCGGGAGAAGATCCTCGAGGCGATCGCCCGGCTGCGCCCCGAAGGGAGCACCAACGTCCAGGCCGGCCTCGAGGTCGCATACGCGGTCGCGCTCAAAGGCTTCAAGCCCGGTGGCATCAACCGGGTCATCCTCTGCAGCGACGGCGTCGCCAACAACGGCGTCACCACCGCCGACGCGCTCTTCAACAAGGTAAAGGCGCGCGCGTCCGAGGGCATCACCCTGTCCACCGTCGGCTTCGGCATGGGCAACTACAACGACGTGTTGATGGAGCGCCTCGCCGACCAGGGCGACGGCAACTACGCCTACGTCGACCGGCTCGATGAGGCGAGGCGCATCTTCGTCGAGCAGCTGACGGGCACGCTGCAGGTCATCGCCAAGGACGTGAAGCTGCAGCTGGAGTTCAACCCCTCGGCGGTCGAGCGGTACCGGTTGATCGGCTTCGAGAACCGCCTGCTCGACAAGCGCGACTTCGCCAACGACAAGGTGGACGCGGGGGAGATTGGCTCCGGCCACGCGGTGACCGCGCTCTACGAGGTGAAGCTCAAGTCGCGCGACGTGCAGCGGCTCGCGACCTTCCGGGCGCGCTTCAAGCAGCCTGACGGGCACACCTCGGCGCTGGTGGAGAAGGCGCTGCCGATGAGCATCGTCCGCGACGACCTGAAGGCTGTCAGCGGGCCGGCGAAGCTTTCGCTGGTGGCG
>JAYVRT010000248.1:0-7173 GCA_043776025.1 Archangiaceae bacterium
TCGGCAGCGAGCGCTTCACCGTCCAGGCGCTGGCGCGCTATTGCCCCGACTTAAGCCAGGTGGTCGAGCCCCACGGCGGCGCCCGGCTCTCGGCGCTCCCCCTGCAGGCGCTCGCGCGCGCGGTCGGGCCCGGAGGCCTCGAGCCGCTCGCCGGCCTCGGCCTGACGACGCTCGGGGAGGTCGCCGCGCTCCCCGCCGGCGCCGTCTCCGCCCGGTTCGGCCACGAGGGCACCGCGGCGGTGCAGCTGGCGCGGGGAGGCGACGACTCGGTGTTCACCGCCGATCCGCTGCCCGAGGTGCTGCGGGAGGCGATCGCCCTCGACTGGCCTGCCGAGGCGCTCGAGCCGCTGCTGTTCGCGCTCAAGACCGCCGTCGACCGGCTCTGCGCCCGGCTGCAGGGAAGACAGCAGGCGGTGGTGCGGCTCACCGTGGTGCTCGAGCTCGACTCACGCGAGAACAAAGAGGTCGGCTTGGTGCTCGCCCGGCCCTCGGCCCAGGCGAAGCTGCTGGTCGAGCTGATCCGCCACCGGCTCACCGACCTCGTCGTCCACCGCCCGATCTGCGCGCTGTCGGTCACCATCGACGAGGCCTGCGCCGACGGCGGCCGGCAGCTCAACCTCGGCGACGCCCCGGCGGGCGAGGCCGCGCTCGAGGTGGTGCTCTCCCGGCTCTCCAGCGCGCTCGGAGAAGAGGCGCTCTTCGGGGTCGAGCTGGTCGACAGCCATCGCCCTGAAGCCGCGTGGAAGGAGAAGCGGTTCTCCCTCACCGCCGCTCCCGAGCGGGCGCTGGGCTGGTGGGAATCGGCCGCGTCCGCTCCCGGGGCGGCGGTGGCGAGGCCGGCGCCGGTGGCGTCGATCGAGAGCCTCGAGCGGCCCGCGCGGCTGCTGCGCACCCCGGCCCCGTTGCCCGCCGAGCTGTCGGCCACCGGGGCGCTCGTCTCCTTGAACCTGCTGGGCCGCAAGCGCCGGGTCACCGCGATCTTCGGGCCCGAACGGCTGTCGGGCGAGTGGTGGACCGCCCAGCCCTACGCCCGCGACTACTACCGGGTGGTGCTCGAGGGCGTCGGGGCGCTGTGGATCTTCAAGGACGGGAAGAGCGGAGAGTTCTTCGCCCAGGGGGTCTTCGATTGATCTGATCCACACCAACCATGCGTTCCTCACCGGGGCCGCCGAACCCGAGGTCGCGGTGGCGCGGGCGGCGGAGCTTGGCCACGCGGCGCTGGCGGTGGTCGACGACGACGGGCTGTACGGGGTGATCAAGGCCCACCTCGCCGGCAAGGAGGCGGGCCTGAAGGTGATCACCGGCAGCACGATGACCTTGATCGGCGATGGACTGCCCTCGGTGACGCAGCGGGCGTACGACCACCCCCACCGGATCACGCTGCTCGCCCAGACCGCTGAGGGCTACGCCAACCTCTGCGAGCTGATTTGCGAGAGCCGGCTGTCGCACCCCAAGGGAGAGGCGGGCCTTGCGTGGCAGGCGATCGCCGCCCGCGCCCAGGGGCTGTGCGCGGTGCTGCCGTACCCCGATGAGCTGCCGCGGGTGCAGGGGCTGGCCGAGGCCTTCGCGGGGCGCTTCTACGTCGGGGTGGTGCGGGCGCTGTGCGCGGGCGACGAAGATCGCCTCACCCGCGCCCGCGGCCTCGCCGCCGAGCTCGACGCGCCGCTGCTCGCCCACACCGACGCCCACACTGCCTACCGCAGCCAACAGCCGCTGCAGGATCTGATCACCGCGATCCGCTTCCGCACCACCGTCGCCGCCGCCGGCCGCAAGCTCTTCCCCAACGCCGAACGGACGCTCAAGTCGCGCGCCGAGCTGCTCGCGCTGTTCCCCGAGCTGCCCGAGGCGGTGCACCGGTCGGACGAGATCGCCTCCCGCTGCACCTTCAGCCTCGACGAGCTGAAGTACGAGTTCTCCCGCGAGGAGTGCCCCGAAGGCCTCGACCCCCAGGGCTACCTGCGGCAGTTGGTCGAGGAGGGGCTGCGGTTTCGCTACCCCGGGGAAATTCCGGGGCCGGTGCGAAGGCAGATCGACAAGGAGCTGGCGCTGATCGCCACGCTCGATTTCGCCGGGTACTTCCTCGCCCTCTGGGACATCGTCCGCTTCGCCCGCAGCAAGGGGATCCTCTGCCAGGGGCGGGGCTCGGCCGCCAACTCCGCCGTCTGCTACGCGCTGCAGATCACCTCGATCGATCCGGTGCGCATGGGGCTGCTGTTCGAGCGCTTCCTCTCGATGGAACGCCGCGAGCCGCCCGACATCGACGTCGACTTCGAGCACCAGCGCCGCGAGGAGGTGATCCAGTACGTCTACGCCAAGCATGGGCGGGGCAGGGCGGCGATGGTGAGCGAGATCATCAGCTACCGCGGGCGCTCGGCGGTGCGCGACGCGGGCAAGGCGCTCGGGCTCTCGCTCGATCAGGTCGATCGGCTGGCGAAGGCGCTCGACGTCGAGGAAGAGGTCGGCCCGTTTCAGCTCCGCTCGGCGGGGTTGAACCCCAACGACCGCCAGGTGCAGCAGACGATCGCGCTCTCGCGGCAGCTGGCGGGGGCGCCGCGCCACCTGTCGATTCACGTCGGCGGGTTCGTGATCACCCACGGCCGGCTCACCGCCCTCGTGCCCCTGGAGAACGGGCGGATGAAGGACCGCACCGTGTGCCAGTGGGACAAGGACGACCTGTCGGCGCTCAACATCCTCAAGGTCGATCTGCTCGGGCTGGGGATGCTCAGCGTCGTCGCCCGCACCTTCGACAAGGTGCGGGAGCACGGGGGCGAGGCGCTGACGATGGCCACCGTGCCCGCCGAGGATCCAGCGGTCTACGACATGCTCTGCGAGGCCGACGCGATCGGCGTCTTCCAGGTCGAGAGCCGGGCCCAGATGAACATGCTGCCCCGGCTCAAGCCGCGCAGCTTCTACGACCTGGTGATCGAGATCGCGATCATCCGCCCCGGGCCGATCGTCGGCGACATGGTGCACCCGTTTTTGCGGCGGCGCGACGGCCTCGAGCCGGTCACCTACCCCTCGCCCGACGTGAAGGAGATTCTTCAGCGCACGCTGGGGGTGCCGCTGTTCCAGGAGCAGGCGATGAAGCTGGCGATGGTCGCCGCCGGCTTCTCGTCGGGCGACGCCGACGGGCTGCGGCGGGCGCTGTCGAACAAGCGGGCGGAGAAGCTGCTGCCCCAGTACCGCGAGCGGTTCATCGAGGGCGCGGTGTCCCGCGGGTACGATCGGCTCTTCGCCGAGAAGTGCTTCAAGCAGTTCGACGGCTTCGCCCACTACGGGTTCCCCGAGAGCCACTCGGCGTCGTTCGCCCTGATTTGCTACGTCTCCTCCTGGCAGAAGCGCTACCAGCCGGCGGCGTTCTGTGCCGCGCTCGTCGACGCACAGCCGATGGGGTTCTACGCCGTGCACACCCTGGTCGACGACGCCCGGCGCCACGGGGTCGAGGTCCGGCCGATCGACGTCAACGCCTCGGACTGGAACTGCACCCTCGAGGGGCCGACCGCGGTCCGCGCGCCGGTGAACGCGCCTCCTTCGCAGTGGGGTCAGGGGGGGCCGCAGCTGCGGCTGGGGCTGGAGCTGGTGCGCGGCCTGCGGGAAGAGTCGGGCAAGCGGGTGATGGAGGCGCGGCAGCGCGGCGGCCCCTTCACCGCCGTCGGAGAGCTGGCCCGGCGGGCGCGGATCCCCCGCTTCGAGCTGACCCGCCTCGCGCTCGCCGGGTCGCTCGGGTCGCTGTGCGCCAGCCGGCGCGAGGCGCTGTGGGAGATCCACGCGCTCGGGCCGCTGGAAGAGGACGATCTCTTCTTCGGCCTGCCCATGGACGAGCAGACGGTGCCGCTGCCGACGATGGGGCCGCACGAGCGGGTCGCCTCCGACTACGAGGCGATCGGGCTGTCGCTGGAGCAGCACCCGGTGCAGCTGCTGCGGCCGCAGCTGCTCGCCGCGGGGGCGATCACCTCCGCCCAGCTGCAGCAGGCGAAGGACGGGCAGCGGGTGAAGGTCGGCGGGCTGGTGATCGTCCGCCAGCGGCCCCCCACCGCCAAGGGCTTCACCTTCCTCTCGGTGGAGGACGAGACGGGGATCGCCAACTTCGTCGTCACCCCCCAGCGGTTCGACGAGTTCCGCCGGGAACTCACCGGCACCGCGCTGGTGCTGGGCGAGGGCGTGCTCGAGCGCCAGGGCCGGGTGGTGAACCTGAAGATCGAACGGCTGCAGCGGCTCGACCCCCGGCTGTGAGCGTCAGCCAGGCTGGACGGTGAGCGCGTACTCCGCCTTCACGCCGGCCCCGCCATGCTACGAGCCTTCCCCGTGCCGGCCTCCACCGACGCGCTCTTCGCCACCGTCTATGCCGCGCCGAACGCGGACGGGCCGCGCGCCGTGCTCGCCGACCACCTGCTCGAGCTGGGCGACCCGCGCGGAGAGCTGATCGCGCTGCAGCTGGCGAAGCTGCGCACCCCTCTGAGCCACGCGTCCGCACGCCGGGAGAAGCAGCTGCTCGACGACCACGAGCTGTCCTGGCTCGGCCCGTTGGGCGCGGTGATCCTCCCCACCACCACCGTCTGGGAACGCGGCTTTCTCGTCGCCGCCCAGGCGCGCCTGCACGGCGACACCGTCGGCGATCCCCGGTGGGCGACGGTGCGGAAGCTCCAGCTGTTGGCCCCCGATCACGCCCGCCCGCTCGAGCTCACCGGTGGGACGATGACCTCGTTGGTTGAACTGACGGATGCGACGCCCTTGAGCCTCGACGTGCTGCTCAAGGGCCGCCCCACCCGACAGCGAGCCCTCAAGGGCTTCGCCGAGACCGGCGGTCCCCACCGCCCCCCGCTCGAGCACCTCGGCGTCCGCTTCGATCGCACCGGGCAGGCGTGGTCGAAGAAGCACGTCGACTGGCTGCTGAAGCTCGCCGAGTTCCCCCACCTGCGCTCGCTCGCGCTGCACCTCACGCCTTTCTGGAATGCCCTGGAGATCGAATGGCTCTGGAAGAGCCGGCTCACCCGTCGGCTCCAACATCTGACGCTCTCCGGGCTCCCCCCGCTCGATCTCCACGGCGCCCTGGCGCGCGCGCGGCAGCTGACCTCGCTCCACTCGCTCACCGTGGGCCACCGCACCGCGGCGTTTCATTTCCGCCGTGACCCGGGGGGCTCGCTGGCCGAGCTGCGCCTCGAGCTGCTGGGCGCTGACGGGCCGAGCATCGACGCCACCATCCTCCAGCCCCTGGGCCGGTTGCCGCCTGAGACCCTGGGCCGGTTCGAGGTCTTCTCCGCGACCGGCGAACGGATCCGCAGGCTCGGCTCGCTGCGCGCGATGATGAGCCGCTTCCCCCGGCTGCTGCCGATTCAGTGGTGACAGGGGCGGCGCCGGCACCGATCTGCTTCGGTGGTTCTTCGTCTCGCGTTAGATTCGGCCCTGAAAGTGACGAACTCGCAGGAGCTCTTCGACGCGGTCTACGCCGATCCCCACTCCGACGCGCGGAGGCTGGTGCTCGCCGATCGTCTGCTCGAGGAGAACGATCCCCGCGGAGAATTCATCGCGCTCCAGATGCAGAAGCTGCAGCGGCCGCTGTCCGGGTCCGCGATGCGCCGGGAGAAGCTGCTGTTGCGCAAGCACCGCGAGCAGTGGCTCGGCCCCCTGGGCCCGATGCTGGTGGGCGAAGAGAAGTGGGATCGCGGTTTCTTGAGCGAGGCCTGGGCCAAGCTCAACGGTGACACCGCCGGAGACCCCCGGTGGAGCACCGTCCGCAAGCTCAACCTCTACGTCGCTGACAGCACCGCGCCGAAGGAGCTGGCCAGCGGCTGCTTTCGATCGCTGACCACGGTTCACGGCCTGTTCCGCCTCGGCCTCGAGGCGCTGCTCGCAGCGAAGGACCGCCCGCCGCTGGAAGAGCTCGAGTTCTCTGGGCCCGGCGGCCACTCTTCGTGGAACAAGCAGCAGATCGCGACGCTGCTGAAGATGGCCGCGTACCCCGGCTTGACCCGGCTGCGGCTGAGCCCCGCGCTCTGGCCCTGGCAGGCGAGCCACCTCGACTGGCTGTGGACGAGCGCGCTCGCCCGGCAGCTCTCCTCGCTCAAGCTCGATCTCAACCTGCCGCTCGACGTCGCCGGATGCCTCGCCGCGGCCTCTTCGCTGCGGCGGCTCGAGCGCCTCGTCGTCGGGCACTCCTTCTTCTACTTCGAGTTCACCCGCGGCGCCGACGAGCGGCTCTCGGCGCTCCACCTGCACTTCTCGGCGGTGACGCAGAACGCGACCTACCTGCCGCAGCTGAGCGGGCCGCTCAAGGCGCTCCCGCCCGACGCGCTGACGGCGTTCACCTTCACCACCGAAGGGAAGCGGTTTCCGCCGGCAAAGATGCGCCCGCTGCAGCACGCGCTGGGCCGGCAGCGGCTGCTGGCTACTTCTTCGTAGGCCCGAGCTCTTTGTAGAGCCCCGCGCCGTCCGACAGGTAGGCGATGTTCTGCCAGGGCACGAAGTCGTGGGGCGCCTCGTCCTTGCCGCCGTCCTGGCCCATCACGATCCCGTGCTCGAGGATCTTCAGTAGGGCCGCTTGGGCGTCGGGGGGGTAGCCCCAGTTGGAGAGCGGCGCCAGCGTCGAGAGACGGACGTGCGAGGGCGCCGAGTCGAGGGCGAGGCAGCGGGCGACCTCTTTCTCCGCGCTCTTCGCCACCTTCAACATGTACTCCTGCATTGCTCCCCCTCCGTGCGGGTCGGTGACGACCCAACCCATACTACGTCGTCCGGGTGCAAAAGCTGGGGCTACTTGACCGAAACGCCCGGGCGCGGGGCGGTGGTCAGCGCCGGGCGGGGGTCGGTCTCCCGGCCCTGCCGGGGGTTGGGCTCGGGCAGGCTCTTGCGGGCGGCGACGGGCGGGCGGCTGGTGCCGGCGAAGATCGGGTCATGCGGCGGCTGGGCCTGCGCCAGCCGGGGGTGCGGGCTGCGGACGGCGACCGGCTCGGTGGCCTTGGCGGTGCGGGCGGGCTGGCTCCAGCCGGTGCGGGGCAGCTGCGCGGTGGGCGAGGCAGGCGCCGCCGCTTTGGGCTCGGTGCGCGCCGGGGCTTTGGCAGGAGACGGCCGGGAGGTCGGGATCCTCTGGTTGGGGCCGGTGATCTTCGCCATCGGTTGCTGCCTCCTGATGGGGAAACTTAGGCCATCTGCCTCCGCGGCGACAGGTGCAGTTGCACC
>JAYVRT010000249.1:0-2212 GCA_043776025.1 Archangiaceae bacterium
GGACGTCAAGCCGGATCAACCCACCAAGTTGAAAGTGAGCCTCGACACCTTGAAGCCAGTGCCTTAATTGGCGCGGCCATGCTCACCCTCGTCCTGATCTCGGCGCTGGCCGCAGCCCCGGCCCCCGCGCCCGCAGTCGCTCCCGCCGCCCCGCCGCCCGCCGCGCCCGACGCCAAGGCGTTCGTCGCCAAGCTTAACGAAGATCTGATGAAGCTCTGGGTCCGCTCGTCCACCGCCGAGTGGGTCAAGGCGACCTACATCACCGACGACACCGAACGGAACGCCGCCTCGGCCAACGAGGACGTGATGGCGTACCTCTCGACCGCGATCAAAGAGTCGATCAAGTTCAAGGGCCAGAAGCTCGACCCTGACACCGAGCGGATGCTGTACCTGCTACGCGTCTCCCAGTCGCTGCCCGCGCCGTCCGACGCCGCCAAGCGCACCGAGCTGTCGAAGATCGCCGCCAGGCTCGAGGGCATGTACGGCAAGGGCAAGTGGTGCGGTGCTGGCTACGTCGCTGGCACCAACGAGAAGGAAGACAAGAAGCGCTGCCGCGATCTGCAGGGGCTCGAGGCCGCGCTCGCCAAGGGCGGAAAGTACGAGGACCAGCTCGAGGCCTGGGAAGGCTGGCACACCATCTCCAAGGACATGCGGCCGCAGTACGAACGGCTGGTCGCGCTCTCCAACGAGGGCGCGAAGGAGATCGGCTTCAAGGATCTCGGTGAGCTGTGGCGCAGCGGCTACGACATGTCGCCCGCCGACTTCGAGAAGGAGACCGATCGCCTCTGGACCCAGGTCAAGCCGCTCTACGACGACCTCCACTGCTACGTGCGCAACCAGCTCGCCGCGAAGTACCCGGGCAAGGTGGATCCCAAGGGTCCGATCCCCGCGCACCTGCTGGGCAACATGTGGGCTCAGGAGTGGAGCAACGTCTACCCGCTGGTCGAGCCCTACAAGGGCCAGAGCAGCCTCGACGTCACCGCCAACCTGAAGAAGAACAAGTACGACGAGCTGAAGCTGGTGAAGCTGGGCGAGAGCTTCTTCACCTCGATGGGGCTCAAGCCGCTGCCCGACACCTTCTGGCAGCGCAGCCAGTTCAAGAAGCCGCAGGATCGCGACGTCGTCTGCCACGCCAGCGCGTGGGACGTCACCTACAGCAACGACCTGCGCATCAAGATGTGCATCAAGATCGACGAGGAGGACCTGATCACCGTCCACCACGAGCTCGGGCACGACTACTACTTCATGAACTACTACACGCTCCCGGTGCTCTATCAGCAGGGCGCGAACGACGGGTTCCACGAGGCGATCGGCGACGCC
Source organism: Archangiaceae bacterium (assembly GCA_043776025.1). Classification (GTDB taxonomy): domain Bacteria; phylum Myxococcota; class Myxococcia; order Myxococcales; family Myxococcaceae; genus JAYVRT01. Next base: position 1,321 of record JAYVRT010000249.1, read on the forward strand.
CTCACGCTCTCGATCACCCCCGCCTACCTGAAGAAGCTCGGCCTGCTCGCCGAGGTCCCCAACAACGAGAAGGGGCTGATCAACCTCCAGATGAAGGACGCGCTGGAGAAGATCGCCTTCCTCCCCTTCGGCCGGATGATCGACCAGTGGCGGTGGGACGTGTTCGCCGGGAAGACCAGGCCCACCGAGTACAACGCCCACTGGTGGGAGCTGCGCCAGAAGTACCAGGGCATCGCGCCGCCGAGCGCCCGCAGCGAAGAGTTCTTCGATCCGGGCGCGAAGTACCACATCCCCGCGAACGTGCCGTACATGCGCTACTTCCTCGCGCGGATCCGTCAGTTCCAGTTCCACCGCGCGCTCTGCAAGGCCGCCGGGCAGACCGGGCCGCTGCACACCTGCAGCATCTACGGCAACCAGGCCGCGGGCGAGAAGCTCCGCGCGATGCTCGCGCTCGGCGCCAGCAAGCCCTGGCCGGAGGCGCTGTTCGCGATGACCGGAGAACGCCAGATGGATGCGACCGCGATCCTCGACTACTTCCAGCCCCTGCAGACCTGGCTCAAAGAGAAGAACAAAGGCCAGGCCTGCGGCTGGTGATCCAATGATCCTGCTCGCCCTGCTGATGACCGCCACCCCCCTGAAGCTGGACACCCGGTCGCTGAAGGCCGAGCTGGTGAAGATCCACGGCGAGGCGCAGCGCCCGCGCATCGAGCAGGGCGTCGATCAGGTGGCCGCCCTCTGGCGAAAGGAAGACGGGGAGCTCGCCGCGTTCTGCAAGGAGCAGTTCCTCTCCGACCCGGCGGCGATCGATCAGACGTTCGCCCACTTCGAGGCCAACTTCGAGCAGATCGACGGCCACTTCAACGAGATCGGCCGCGAGGTCCGCCGCCAGACC
>JAYVRT010000250.1:0-2211 GCA_043776025.1 Archangiaceae bacterium
TTGGCGGCGAGCTTGAGCCGGCCGTGGAAGAGCGCGTCGAAGTCCTTGATCGCCCCGTACGTCTCCTCGCGGGTGCGCTCGGCGATGCCGCGATCGCGCAGCCGCTGGCGGTACTTGCCATAGCGGCTCTTGGCGAAGACCTCGTTGTGCACCCGGAGGACCTCGAGCCCCTGCTCGCGCGAGTTCTCGAGCGTGGCGTGGAAATCGCCGCCGAAGCCGCCGGGGCCGGCGAGCAGGGTGCGGGTCTCCTTGAGCAGCACGTTCTTGCCCTGGAGCGTCCACTCGAAGCTGACGTTGGCGGTGAAGGTGTGGGCCCCGATGCGCTGGGTCGCCTCGGCCGCGCCCATGCCGAGGATCCGCCGAGCGATCTCCGGCTTGTCGGCGACTTCTTCCGGGGGGAGTTTCTGGCTGGCGGCGGCGACGGCCTGGGGCGGATCTTCCGGGGAGAAGATGCGCGCCTTCGCCGCCTTGTCGACGGGGTCACTGCACCCGGTGGCGAGGGCGACCAGGGTGATGGAACGAAGAAGCCTCATGAAGGGCGGCGCACCCTAACAGACGGCGAAACCAGTGCTAGAAGCCGCGAACGCATGCAGAGCCTGAAAGACAAACTGCTCAAGGCCGGCCTTGTTTCCGAGGAGCAGGCAAAAAGAGCCGAGGAAGAGAAGGCCGCGAAGACGAAGCCGCCTCCACCGAGGGAAGATCCCCGCGCGCCAGCGCCGAGGACTTTCGCCGCGCCAAAGCCTCCGCCGAGGAACCGGCCGCCCGGGCCGCCGTCCCGACCCGCGCGCGAACCCGAGGCCCGGCTGCCTAAGTACGCGCCGCTGCCGGGCAGCAAGGAAGCGCAGCGCAACGACTCGAAGAAGCAGGCACAGCTCGACCGGGTGATCCGCGAGAAGGTGCTCGCCGCCCAGGTGGAGATCGACCCCGGCGCGACGGTGTTCTACTTCGTCACCCGCAAGGCGAAGCTGCGGCGCTTAAGCCTGACCGAAGCGCAGGCGAAGATGCTCGAGGACGGCAAGCTCGCGGTGGTCGAGCGGCCGGACCCGGACAAGATCGAGCACGCGCTCGTCCCGCCTGAAGCCGCGGCCCAGCTGCTGGCGCACAACGAGAAGACGGTGCGCTTCTGGAACCGCGAGGGCCAGGCGGTCGGCTTCCTCACCGAGGCGGAGATCACCCAGCGCCACGCCGAGGCCGACGAACCGGAGCCGGTGGCGAAGGAGCCCGCGCCGAAGGAAGAGCCCGCGCCGGCCGCGGCCTCCGAGACCTGGATCACGATCAAGCGCGCGTAGCGCTCGAGGGTCACCGCGCCGGCTCCGCGGAATCAGGGCCGCATGAACCACACGTGCATGATTCGCTCGGGCGGGGTCCAGCGGGTCACGGCTCCGGTGCTCAATTCCATTTTCCCGAACGCCGGCGTCCCCTGCTCGAGCCCGCTGAAGAGCAGAACGCCCGCCCGAATGCTGCCGTCGTCGATGGAGAGATTGGCGAAGACCGGGGTGCCCATCCCGGTGCTGCGGTTGTAGACGAAGGCGTGGGTGGCGACGTTGTAGTTGGTGGAGAAGCCCCAGTTGCCCTCCGCCCGAAGCAAGTCAGCGTTGCCGGTGTTTGCGACGCCCGCGCTCGTCTTGACTCCGGTGGGGGAAACCCACGAGACGGGGAAGCCTTCGACCAGCGCCCCATCCGGGGTGAGGCTCACGGAGATTGCGTTGTACCACTGCGGGCCAGCAGTCCGGACGCCGGTCGAGGTATCGAGAATCGAGTAGGTCGGCGGCTCGTCGAGGAGCACCAGGGTCGGGCTGATCTGCGTCACCGCGCTGCCGGTGATGGGCAGCGTCGAGAGGCTGACGGTGTTGACCAGGTTCGAGAGGCCCGCGTTCGTCACGACGGCGAAGTCTCCGCTGACCCTACTCACCGAACCGGCGGCTGCCAGCGGGGTGGTATTCCCCGACGACGGGGCGAAGACCGTCCCGTTATCGAGGACCAGCTTGCCCTGGGTGTTGACCCCCTTGGTGGCGGCGGGAAGAGCGAACACCGTGCCGTTGCCGGTGGCGACCCACTTCCCGAAATAGACGACGTTTCCCGGAGCCGTGCCGCAGCCGTTGGAACAATAGGGCGGAGAGGTCAACCCAAAGACCGATTGCCGAAACGTGCCCGCGGAGTCGACGGCGTAGAGCTTCCCTGAGTTGCCCTGTGCGACCGCCATCGCCTGGG
>JAYVRT010000251.1:0-2207 GCA_043776025.1 Archangiaceae bacterium
CTGGCCAGCTGGGCGACGGGACCCGGGCGGACAAAGCTTCGCCACTGCAGGTCGGCTTCGGCTTCGCATCAGTCTGCGCAGGCGGCGAAGGCAGCTGTGCCCTAAAGACGGACGGGACGCTCTGGGCGTGGGGATACAACGGGTACGGCACAGTGGGCGATGGGACGACAACGGACCGTGCGTCGCCGGTCCAGGTGGGCTCTGGTTTCGAATCCGTCGGCCGAGGCGAGCTTCACACGGTCGCGATGAAGTCGGACGGGACGCTCTGGGCGTGGGGATCCAACAGCTCTGGCCAGTTGGGCGACGGGACGACGACGCAGCGAAACTCGCCGGTTCGGATTCCCTGATTCGCGGCCAAGTTCGCGCCCTGTTGAAAGTGCGTCGGCGCGGCCGCGGTGGACCTGGGGGCTGGATCATCCGCGATGAGCCAGAACCGCACCTCGGGGCCGACACCCTCGTGCCCGATTTTGGGGCTTCGTGACGCCGTCAGTACGTCGCGCCGGCCTCGACCCAGGCGCCGGCGAAGGGATGAAACGACTGCGCGCCCAGTGAAGCGGCGAACACTCCGAGGTCCGCGCCCAGCGCCAGGTAGAGGTGAGTCAGCAGGCTGACCCGCGCGCGGATCCGCACCGCCGCGGAGCCGCCCCAGGCCGACTCGCTCGAGACGTAGTTCGGCACGTTGAACTCGCGGCTCAACCGCAGCACGCCCACCACCAGCCCCGCGTCGAGCGCGAGCGGCTCGCGGGGGACGAAGCGGGCTCCTCCCGCGAGCTCTCCTCGAAACGACTCGAAGGAGAACGGGAGCGCACTGTTGAACGATTGGGCCGCCGACGAGCCGCGGCTCCAGGAGAACCCCGCCTCGAGCCAGCCGCGGGTGAGGATCCCGCTGACGGCGACCCGGGCGCCGAGGCCGAAGGAGGCCGGAGCGAAGTCCGAGCGCGTCGTCGAATTCAACGGGAGCCAGGTGAGCGCTGCAATCGCGACGCCCAGCTCGAGCGGCCGCGGCACCAACTGCGACAGCTCGACGTGCTCTCCTTCGCGCAGCGAGACCTTCCCTTCGTACAGCACCTTCCCGCTCGTCGCATCGGTCAGCCGCAGTTGGTGCGAGCCTGGGTCCGCGGCGATCCCCCCGGGCAGGGTGCCTTTGTCGCGGCCGTCGAGCGTGACGCGCACGCCCTCCGCGCTCGGTGCATAGCTGTAGACCACGGGCCGCCCCGGCCGCGCCGGCTCTCCCCGCAGGAGCACCGGATCTTTTCCCAGCAGCTGGCTCTCGGACGTCGGCCGCTGCGCCCCTTGGGTGAATTCGTAGGTCCGCTCCCGGGCGAAGTCGTGGGCCTCGCTGGCGCTCACCGCGCCGTCCCCGTCGCGATCGCCCTCCTCGAGCGCGGCGAGGAGGAAGTGGGTGTAGATGTCATGGCCCAGCACGTCGCTCTCGCGCGCGGTCTCGCCAAACGCGCAGGCGGTGAGGACGAACGTCGCCTCCGACCGCTGCTCGAGCGGGATCACCGGCGCGGCTTTCCGCGTCGCCAGCGCCCGGCTCAGCGCGTCGTCCAGCTGCGACTTGCCGCGCCCCGAGTGACACAGCGCCAGCACCACCGCCTTGCGCCTCGAGGGAATCCGGTCGACGAAGGCGAGCAACTCGTCCACCCGAAGCCCGGTCTGGGCGAGCAGATCCAGCCGGGTGTCGCGCGTCACCAGCACCCGTTCGAGCGCTCCTCCCGGCTGCTGCGCGAGCGAGCCGTGGCCCGACAGGTAGATCAGCACCGTGCTGCGGGGGTCGCTCGCGTCTCGCGCCAGCTGCTCCAGCGCCGCAAGGATCCTCGCCCGGCTGGTCAGCTCGGCCGTCGCCAGCAGCGTGACCTTCTCGAAGCCACCCAGCGCCGCGGCGACCGCTTCCGCATCGCGCGCCGGGTACTTCAGCGGCGGGAACCGTTCGTCCTCGTAGGCCTCGACGCCCACCACCAGCGCAAAGCGCTTCGGCCGGACCTCGCTCAGCCCGGCGGGACCCAGCGGCGTCATCGCGCCCGCGCCCTTCTCGCGTTCGACGGCGGCGCAGCCGGCTGCGATCAGGAGCGCCAGCGCGATCTCGAGCCGGTGATTCACTCGACGACCAGCGGCAGCCGCTGAACCGCGCAACGAGGACAGGCCTTCGCCAGCGACGCATCATCGAGCGCCGGCAGTTCGCCCAATGGCTCCGGCGCGGCAAT
>JAYVRT010000252.1:0-2203 GCA_043776025.1 Archangiaceae bacterium
AGCGCCGCGGCGACTTCAGGTACGCTTTGATCTTCGGGCGGGCGGCGATCCGCTCGGCGAAGGCGCGCAGCAGCGGGCACGCGGCGAGGGCGGGCCCGAAGCCGTTGTCGACCGACAGCTCGAGCGTGTACCAAAGCGCGAGGTCGGCGACCGACACCTCGGCGCCGACGAGGAAGCCCTTCCCGCCCTCGTTCGCAGAAAGCAGCTTCTCGAGCAGTCCGAACCAGCGGGGAAGGGTGGTCTTGATCAGCTCCGCCCGCACCTCGGCGCGCTTGCTTGCCTCCGCCGCGGGGAGCTTGCGAATTTCGCCACGGACGTCCTCGACCGCTCCCATCGCCTGGTCGATCAACGCCTGCTCCCGCGGCGTCGTGCCGTAGAGCCCGTGGCTGCGTCCGAGGTGGGTCGCGATCGCCGCGCTCTGCGCGAGGCGCAGGCCGTCTTCTTCCCACACCGGCACTGCGAGGAACGGGAGGCGACCGCTGGCCTTGAGCGCGGCGAACGGCTCGGCGCCCTTGAACGTCTCGTCTTCGAACTCGACGCTGGCTTCGGCGAGCACCAAACGGATGACTTCGGCGCGGCCGCGAGACGCAAAGTAGATCAACCGGGGGAGGGGCATGACCCCAGACGTAGCGCAGTTCGCGACGGGCCGCCGTGGGGTTTGTGGGGTGGGCTTGCGCCGGCTGGCCGGTTGCCTACGCTCGGGAGGATGGTGCGACCGGCGGTCCTGGCAGCGGCGTTCGCGGCGCTTGTCGCCGGGTGCAACGCGACGAAGTCCAATGGCTCCGAGCCGGCGGCAGCGACCGAGATCGCCTGGGCCTCGTACGACGAGGGGCTGGCGACCGCCGCGCGCGAGCACAAGCCGGTGTGCCTCGTCTTCTCCACGTCCTGGTGTCCGCACTGCAAGAACTTCAGCCAGGTGCTGAAGGATCCCAGGGTGGTGGAAGCGGCGAAGCGGCTGGTGATGATCCGCCTCGATCAGGACCAGCGCCCCGACCTCAGCCGCAAGTACGCGCCCGATGGTGAGTACGTCCCGCGGACCTTGTTCCTCGAGCCGGGCGGCGCGGTCGCGGCGGGCATCCACGCGCCCCGGCCCAACTACCGCTACTTCTACGACGAGCGCGATCCCCGCTCGATCCTCTCCGCGATGGACGAGGCGGCGCGCACGCTCAATTAGGGACCCTTGAGTGCTGCGTTGAACGCGGCCAGCTCCTCTTCGAGCAGGCCTCCAATCACCGCCTCAGGCGGCTTGATCAGCCGCGCGAGCTTGCCCAGCAGGTGGAGCTCTCCTTCGAAGCGGACGGTCAGCTTCGAGCCGGTTCGCGCAGGCGCGATCGTCCACGCCATTGATCTCCGGAGCCGCCAAGCTTCACCGCAGCCCGACCTTCATCCGTCGGTGCCGGACCGGGCAAAGTCGGCCAGCTTGCGGACGAGGTCCATCCCCGCCGTGAGCTCTCCGCGCGCGAGCGCGTGCACCATCGCCGTCGCCTCGGCATTGACCGGGGTCGCGATGCCGTGGCGCTTCCCGTGCTCGGTGACCTCGCCGTTGAGGAAGTCGACCGCCGGGGTCCGGCCCCGCTCGATCGCCGCGAGCATCGACGAGCGCATCCGCCGGTACCGCGCCCCGACGGCGAGCAGCATCGAGTGCTTCGCGAACAGTCCCGGGGATCCACGGCTCTTCCGCTCCGCCGGGGTGAGCGCGATCCAGTCGAGGTCGATCGTGCCCGACACCTTCTCCAGCGCGACCTTCTCCGCGCGCGCCACCTCGACCACCTCGCTCATGATCTCCAGCGCGAGGCGGCGGACGAAGCGCTGGATCATCAGCTCGCCCAACCGCGCTCCCGCGAGCGTGCCGAGGGTGGAGATCGCGCAGTTGATCGCCAGCTTGCTCCAGCGGGCGCCGGCGAGGTTGCGGGTGATGGTCACCGGTCCGATCGGTTCGAGCACGAGGGCCAGGTCGGGGAGCCGGGGATGCTCGCCACCGTCCATCCGGCCAATGGTGAACCCGCCGTTGCTGGTGCGCTCGTAGACGCCGGCCTCGGGCATCGACGCGCCCCAGGCGACCACCGCGCCGATCACCCGATCCGCGCCGGCGATGCGGGCGATCCGCGACTCGCACAGGCCATTCTGAAAGCAGACCATCGAGCCGGTGGGGGCGAGCCACGGCAGGGCGCGGCGGGCGGCTTCCTCCACCTGGGGCGGCTGG
>JAYVRT010000253.1:0-2203 GCA_043776025.1 Archangiaceae bacterium
GTCGCTCGCCGAGCCCGTCACAGAATCACGCCGCGGCATTGTCGAAACTGGTTCGCCCACTCGGGATATTCCGTTCAACACAAGTGATCAGTAGGGTTAGGTTGGCCCTTTTCCCCAGGCCATCGCAGCGAGCGCGACCAGACCGCCCCCACCCAACTCGAGGCCGACGCTGGTCGTCAGGTGGTCCGGGCCGCGCAGGTCGCCCTGGAGCCGGAGGTAGAGACCACTCTTGAGCACGTACCGGAAGCCGCGCTCGTCGCTGACCTGGGCCAACAAGGTGACCGTCCCAAACGCTTGGGGAAGGCCGGGCGTCGAACCCGCCGCTTGCACGCCGACGCCGCCGCCCAGCCCGAGGCCGAGCCAGCCGTAGAACAACGGAACGTTGAGCTGCGCGGCGAGGTTGGTGTCGAGGGTCTTGAAGCCGGCCGTTCGCAGCTCGACGGCCGGGCCAAATCCGACGCCGGTGCTACTCGCCGACGACATCAGGTCGAACTTAAGCCCACCCTCGAACTGGGGATTCTTGGTGGAGCCCGCACCCCAGCCGACCAGGAGTCGCGCGCTGGCGCCGAGCAGCCGCGATGAAGAACGCCGGGGTGCGTCAGGTAGAGCCTCGCGCGCCGGCGTCTCGACGACGTGCTCGCGGGCCGCCAGAAGGGCATCGAGACACGGAATCTCGTCCGGCGGCGGTGGACAGGGTCCCTCGTCGAGCTCGGCACTTGGGTTGACCTGCAGCGTGGCGAGGAGGAGCAGGGCAATCACGGTGCGCTTTGACGCACCGGGCGCCCTGGTATTCACGGCCATTCGCGGGCCACGGCGACCGCCGCTCCATCGAGTCGGTACAGCGCGATTCGCAGCGTCAGGTCGCTGACCCGCACCGGCTCGAGCGAACGGACCCTGATGCTCCGGGCGCCGGGCGAGAAGACACCGCCGATGCGCAGCTTCAGCCCTGCTTCCTTGATTGCCCAGACGGCGGCCTGGCGCTCGATGCTCCGCAGCGCTCCGCATTCTTCCGCCTCGCCTTCGGAGAACACCCGCCGGGCGATGCGTGGCAGCCGCTCGCCGTCCTCGTCGTCGGCGACGTCGACTCCCACCGTGAACTCGCCCGCCGCCGCGACCGCCCAGAGCCGGGTGTGGCTCAGGTTCAGCCTCAGCGTCGGGTGCACCGCGCCGTCGACGTAGAGCACCGGCGCGCCCGATTCGGCCGGAAGAATCTCCACCCGGGCCGGCTCCAGCCCGAAGCCTTCGCGCAGCAGTTGCTTCGAGACGTGCCGCCCGGCGCGCCACTCCGCCTGCCGCAGCGGGTAGCCCGCGAGCTCGGCGAGCACCGCCTCTTCGCGGGGCCCGAGCGTCAGCCCCCGCGCCTGGTCACTGCGCCCAATCGCCAGCAGCTTCGCGCCGAGCGCGTCCGGCTCGAGCACCCCCGCCGCCAGCGGCCGGCCGAGCGTCAAACGTCGATGTGGCGCAGCTTCATCTGCACGTCGGAGGACCAGTGGTTGGTGAACGCGCGAACGCAGGTCGACAGGTAGCGCTCGTAGTTGTTCCACACTGTCTCACCGTCGCTCATCTTCATCGCGCCCCACTTCTCTTTGATCTTCTTCTCGTTGAGGCGGAAGCGGCGCAGCCACTCGGCGGTGGTCTTCCCGTAGTCGACGCGCCGGGTCTTCAGCTCGAGGATCTCCCAGCTCTGGCCGCATGCCTGCACCAGCTCTTCGAGGCGCGGGTTGAGGCCGCCAGGGAAGATGACGTCGGCGGTGAACTTCAGGTCCTGCAGGTCCTTGCGGGTGCGGGGCACACGGTTGCGAAGGATTGCCTGGAAGCCGAAGCACGCGCCCGGCTTCACCCACTTCGCCAGCTTGTTGAAGTAGTTGCGGTAGATCGGCACCGCCAGCCCTTCCTGCTGCTGCTTCGGCGAGACGAGGTGGTCGATCATCTCGATCGAGATCAACCCGTCGTACTTCTCCGCGGGCGCGTAGTCCTTGTAGTCGACACACCAGGTGGTGACGCCCGGCAGCTTCCGGCCGGTGAGCTCCTCGTGCTGCGCGCGGGACAGGGTGATGCCGTGGGAGCGCTTCACCTTCCGGTCGAGGGCGAGGTACTCGAGGTTGGCGCCCCAGCCGCAGCCGATGTCGAGCACCAGCGAGTCGGGCGTCACCTCGGCGAAGTCGGCGAGGATCCGGCTCTTGTTCACCTGCGCCTGCTCGAG
>JAYVRT010000254.1:0-7135 GCA_043776025.1 Archangiaceae bacterium
CGGGCCGTTCAGCGCGGAGCACGTGGAACAGGCGGCGGAGATTCTCCGGGGCAACCTCGACGCGGTCCGCGCCGCCCACCCGACCTGGCCGCCGGAGCAGCAGATGCGCGGCGCGGTCGCCGCCTACAACTTCGGCTCGGGCAACGTGCAGAGCATCGACGGCATGGATCGCGGCACCACCGGCAACGACTACTCCAACGACGTCTGGGCGCGCGCCCAGACCCTCGCGCCGAGCTTCGGCGGCAATGGTGGATCGGCGCGGGCCGAGCCGCCGAGCCAGTACCGGCCGACCGAGACCCCCCTGGTGGATCTCGCCACCGGCGCCGACAGCGGCCAGATGGTCGCCCGCGGCGCGCACGGCGCCAGCGTGTCTTCGCTGCAACAGCGGCTCAACGAGCTGGGCGCCAACCCTCCCCTCGCCGTCGACGGCGCCTTCGGCCCACTGACCCAGGCGGCGGTGCGCAATTTTCAGCAGCAGCGCGGCCTCACCGTGGACGGCATCGTCGGCCCGCAGACCCGGGGCGCTTTCGGCGCCGCCACCGCCCAGGCGTCGACGCCCAACGCGAACTCGGCGACGCTTCCCGCGCTGCGGCCGGGCACCCTGGCCAGCACCACCACCACCGCCAACCCGTCGGCCACCGCGACCAACGCGATCGGGAACGTCAACGTCAACGACCCGACCCTGGCGCGGCTCGCCAACGGCAACCTCCAGAACGGCCGCACCGGCTACTGCGTCGCCACCACCCTCGACAACATGCGCCGGCTCGGCGTCGCGCAGCCGGCCGCGACCGGGAACGACGAGGGCAACAACCCGCGCGGCGGCATGGTGCAGTTGATGAACAACAACGGCTGGCGCTCGGTGGCCACCCCCGGCTCGCGCGTGGAGACGATTCGCAGCCCGTACGGCACGGTGCAGGCGAGCGTGATCCCCGCGGCCGAGTACGAACGGCTCGCCCGCGCCGGCCAGATCCCCAGCGGCGCGGTGGTCTTCCAGACGCGCCACGACTCGTGGAACTCGACCTCGCCGGGCTCGCACGGGTTCGATATGGGCATCGCCCGCAACGGCGGCCGGACCACCTTCAACTACGCCGACATGCACCAGCCGCTGGTCTACGGCGCGCGCACCCAGTCGGTGGTGGTGTTGGTCCCCGCGAGCGCGACGAACTAACGACGTCGGTGACACCGCCGGCCGCGGGTTGCGCGCAGGGCTGCGCACCGCGGCCGAGCTTTTTGGCGGGGATTGGTCAGGCACGGACGCTGCTTAGCCGTGCCGTACGATGCCCAAGACCCTGCTGATGATGTGCGCGCTTTCGGCTGCCGGCTGCACCGCGAGCAGCGGCTCGATCGGCAACGCGCTCTTCTACGGCTCGCTCGCAGCGGTGACCTCGATTCCAGCGGCGATGTCGAACGAGAGCCCACGGCACTCGGCGGCCAGGCTCTGCAATGGCTCCTCCTGCGGGATGACCGAGGACTGCGTCGGCTTCGCCTGGTTCGAGCACTGCGAGATGTCCGAGCGGATTCGCGTCGAGTTGATCGCGAACACCGGAGCAAAGAAATGAGCCCCCCCAAACGGGTGATGATCGCGGCCTGTCTGCTGTTCCTCGGCTGCCGCGCGGCGCTGTCGATCGCCGCCGGGGTCTCGGTTCACGGCAACGGTGGGCGCCCCGCCGATGGCGACCTTGCGGCCCACGAGGCCAGGCAAGCGCCGCCCCGGTAGCGCCGCGGTCTCCTCACGGGCCGTCGAAAGAACGCGCCCTTCCGGGATCACCCGAGCGATAGTTCGGCTCGCCGATGAGCCCCTGTCCCCCATGACGGCGATCGCCAGCCACCCCGTCGGCGCGCTGCCTCCTCCGTCGCCGCGCGCGCTCGCCGCGTACTCAGAGCTCAAGAGCCTGCTCGCGGGCCGGGTCTCGCACGTCGATCAGGATCGCCTCAGCTACGCGCGGGACATGTGGCCGCTGGCGCTGATGTGGATCCGCCAGGGCCGGACCCCGCCGCCGCCGGACCTGATCGCCTGGCCGAAGAGCGACGCCGAGGTCCAGGCGGTGATCGCACTCGCGCGCCGCGAGAAGCTGGCGGTCGTCCCGTTCGGCGCTGGCAGCGGCGTCTGCGGTGGCGTCTGGGCACTGTACGGGGGCATCACCCTCGATCTGAAGAAGCTCGACGCCATCGGCCGGGTCGATGAGGAGCACCGCTGCGTCGAGGTCGGCGCGGGGGTGATGGGGGAGACCCTCGAGCGGCGGCTCAACGCCATGGGGTGGACGCTCGGCCACTTCCCTTCGTCGATCTACATGTCCACGGTTGGCGGGTGGCTCGCGGCCCGCAGCGCCGGGCAGCTGTCGAGCAAGTACGGAAAGATCGAGGACATGGTCCTCTCGACCACCTTCATCACCGGCGCTGGCGAGAAGGTGGTCACCCCCGAGCGCCCCTTCCGCGGGCCGGACCTCGCCCAGTTGCTGATCGGCTCCGAGGGCACGCTCGGGGTCTTCACCTCTGCGAAGCTGCGCGTCACCCCGCTCGCCACCGGGCGCGCTTTTCACGGCTACGAGTTCCGCACCGTCGCCGCCGGGCTCGAGGCGATCCGCCAGATCTTCCGCGCTGGCCTGAGGCCCGCGGTGGCTCGCCTCTACGATCCGTTCGACACCGCGATCGTCGGGAAGGAGAAGCCGCGCGCGCAGCCGCCGATCAAAGGGGTGATGGAGAAGGACGTGATGCCGGCGCTGATGCGGGTGCTCGCTCCGCACACCCTCGGCCGCCCGAAGCTCTTCAACCTCGCCACCCGGCTCTTCGCCCACAGCCGCCTGATCCTGATGTTCGAGGGCGAGGCGGCCCGCTGCGACGAAGAGGATCGCGCCGCGCAGCGGGTGTGCGCCGACCTCGGCGCTTCGGACCTCGGCGAGGAGCCGGGCAAGCACTGGTACGAGAAGCGGTACGACGTCTCCTACCGAATGTCGAAGGTGATCGACGCCGGCGCCTTCGCCGACACGATGGAGGTCGCCACCACCTGGGACAAGGTGCAGACCGTCTACGAACGGGTTCACGCCGCCGCGAGCAAGCACGCTTTCGTGCTCTGCCACTTCTCCCACGCGTACCTCGAAGGGTGTTCGCTCTACTTCTCCTTCGCGGGCTCCGCGGGCTCTGAGCCGGAGATGATCGATCGCTACGAGGCGCTGACCCGCGACGCCCTCTCCGCGGCGGTGCACGCCGGCGCCAACGTCAGCCACCACCACGGCGTCGGGGTGTTCAAGGCGCAGGCGCTGCAAGACTCACTCGGCGAAGGGCGCACGCTGCTCGCCGCCCTCAAGCGCCACTGCGATCCCGACGGGGTGATGAACCCGGGCAAGCTCGGGCTCAAAGGAATGGCCTCGTGACCGCAGCGCTGCAGACCGCGCTCGGCGCGCTGGCGGTCGACGGGCCGAACGGCCTGACGGTGTCTCCCGCTTCGAGCCGCGACCTGATCGACGCGCTGCAGATCTTGCTGTCGCAGGGCGCGGCGCTGAACCGGGACGCGGCGCTCTCCCGCCACCGGATGGATCACCTCGGCCGGGTCGAGCTGCGCTCGGGGACCGCCGAGGCCGGTGCGGGGTTCAAACTCGGCGCGCTCGAGACAGCGCTGGCGGCGCACGGCTTGACCCTGGGACCGCTCTCGCCCCGCTCTCGCGCGCTGAGCCTGGGCGACTTCCTCGAGGGGCCAGACGGGGGCCTGCGCGCGATCCCCGGCGGCCGGCTCGAGCCGCTGTGCCTCGCGGTGACGATCGTGCTCGGCGACGGCCGCGTCCACCGCACCCACCCCAGCCCTCGCAGCGCCACCGGGCCGGATCTGCTCGCCCTCGTGCTCGGGGGAGAAGGGCGCCTCGCGCTCGTCACCGAGGCCACCGTGCGCTGCTTCCCGCTGCCCACTGCGCACCGCAGCCAGGTCTTCAGCTTCCCCAGCCCCGACGCGTTCGTCTCCGCTGTCGCGGCGACGTTGAGCGATGGCGCCTGGTTCGAGTGGATCCGCGTCGAGACCCGCTCCGACCGGGCCCAGGTGGAGCTGAGCTTCCTCGGCACCCCCCAGAGCGTCGAGCGCGACTTCGCAAGCCTTGGCCGGCGCGCCTTCGAGGTCGGCGGCCGGCCCAGCGGGCGGCTGTCGGGCGAGTTCCCGATGCCCACCAGCGCCGGCGTCGAGTGGGAGGAGCGCGAGGCGACCTGGGATGCGGTGCGCGCCGCCGTCGCCCAGGGCCACGCGCTCGAGCTCTACCGCCCGGCGGTCTGCAGCGTGATCGCCCGCGGCGACGTCGAGGGGATGAACCTCCACCGCGGCGGCGCCTGGCCTGCCGCCGGGGCCGCGCTCGCCGCTCTCGATGCCCGCGGCGTGCTCGGAGGCGCTCCATGACCCAACCCCTCGCCGCCCACGAGCACGCGCTCGCGATGTGCACCTACTGCCCCAAGGTGTGCCGCTTCGCCTGCCCTGTCTCCGAGGCGAGCCAGAACGAGTCGCACAGCACCTGGGCGAAGATGACCGCGGCGCAGCTGGTGGTGAAGGGCCAGCGCAAGATCGACGAGGGGGCGAGCAAGGCGCTCCACGCCTGCACCGGGTGCGGCCGCTGCACCCGCTTCTGCAAGCACGACAACGACGTCGGCGACGTCCTCTTCGCCGCCCGCGGGCTCTCCCGCAGCGAGGGGCTGCAGCCGAAGGGGGCCGCCACGACCCTCTTGACCTTCACCCAGTCGGGCAATCCGTTCGGCACGGCGCTCGGCGAGGTCGTCGGCCAGTTCAAGGCCGAGACCCCGATGCGCTACCCGCTGTTCCCGGGCTGCAGCACCCTGGTCAAGCGCACGGGGCTGATCGACGACACGCTCTTTGTCGCCTCGGCCTTCGGCGCGCCGATGGGGCTGTGCAAGGCGAGCGCGCGCTGCTGCGGCTACCCGCTGTACGCCGGCGGCGCGCACGAGCAGTTCGTCGAGCACGCCCGCACATTCGCCGCCTCGCTCGAGGCCTACCCCGAGCTGGTGGTGATGGATCCCGGCTGCGCCCACACCCTGGCCGTCGTCTACCCGCGCTTCGGGGTCGAGCTCCCGTCGCGGATCCGCACCGTCTACGAAGTGCTCGCCGACAACCTGCCGCACGCTCCGCCGTACGCGCCGCTCGACGAGTCGGCCGGCTACCACGACGCCTGTCACCTCGGCCGGGGCCTGGGCCAGTACGATCAGCCGCGGGCGCTGTTGAAGCGCGCGGTGCGAACCGTCGGCGAGGCGCCGAGCAACCGGGAAGAGGGCGGCTGCTCCGGCGGCGGCGGGCTGCTCCCGCGGACGATGCCCGAGACCTCGGTCGAGATCGCGCGGCGCCAGGCGCTCGAGGTCTCTCCTGAAGGGCAGGTGGTGATCACCGGCTGCCCCACCTCGAAGCGGGTGTTCGAGCGCGCCGGTAAGCGTTCCGAGGATCTGGTCTCGATTCTGCGCCGATGGTTGGAAGCCGCCAAAGAGGAACCCAAAGGATGAAGACCTTCTTCGTCGTCAATCCGTACAGCGCCAACAAGACCACCGGGAAGCGTTGGGCCGAGCTGCAGGCGAAGATCGCCCGGGCGATCCCCGACTTCGATCACGCCTTCACCGAGCGGCCGATGCACGCCGCCGAGCTCGCGCGCGCCGCGATCAGCAAGGGCTTCGAGTGCGTCGTCGCGGTCGGCGGAGACGGGACGATCAACGAAGTCACCAACGGCTTCTTCGACGGCGGGAAGGTGCTCAACCCGAAGGCGGCGCTGGGCGTGCTGCCCCGCGGTACGGGCGGGGACTTCCGGCGCTCATTCGGGTGGGACACCGACTTCGACGCGGCGCTGGCGCGGATCGCCTCGGGAAAGAACCGGCCCTTTGACGTCGGCGAGCTCGAATATCGCGCCCACGACGGCACGACGCAGCGCCGCTACTTTGCCAACATTTGCAGCTTCGGTGTCTCCGGCGTGGTCGACCAGGAGGTCAACCGCACCAGCAAGGCGCTCGGCGGAAAGCTCTCGTTCATGTTCGCCTCGACCAAGGCGTTGTTGAAGTACCAGGACCGCAAGGTCCGCTTCGTCGCCGACGGGAACCCGGCGGAGGAGGTGATGGTGACGACGTTCGCCGTCGCCAACGGCAAGTACTTCGGAGGGGGGATGAAGGTCGCGCCCGACGCGGACGTGGGCGACGGCGAGTTCGACGTCACCATCTGGAGCGGCTACACCCTGATGGACTTCGCCCTGAAGCAGGGGAGCATCTACAGCGGCGAGCACGTGAACTGGAAAGGCACCCGCCGGTTGAAGTGCAAGAGCATCAGCGCCGAGAGCGCGAGCGAGGTGTTGATCGACTGCGACGGCGAGCAGCCGGGCAAGCTGCCCTGCAAGATGACGATCCTCCCCGCGGCGATCTTCCTTCGGGCCTGATGGAACGGCCCTGGACAGTGACGCTGGCGGTGCCGGTCGCGTGGGCAGACATGGATGCGTTCGGCCACGTCAACAACACCATCTACCTCCGCTGGTTCGAGTCGGCGCGGATCGCGTACTTCGAGCAGCTCGGGCTCGCGACCGCCGCTGCCGACACCAACGCGGTCTGGCCGATTCTCGCGCGCACCGCGATCGACTACCGCTCGCCGGTCGTCTACCCGGACACGATCGAG
Source organism: Archangiaceae bacterium (assembly GCA_043776025.1). Classification (GTDB taxonomy): domain Bacteria; phylum Myxococcota; class Myxococcia; order Myxococcales; family Myxococcaceae; genus JAYVRT01. The sequence continues at coordinate 6,629 of JAYVRT010000254.1, forward strand.
GTCGCGGCGCGGGTGACGAAGCTGGGCAACACCTCGTTCACGATGGTGTACCGGGTGCACTCGCGGGCGCAGAACCGGCTGGTCGCCGAGGGAGACTCGGTGGTGGTGATGATCGAGGCCAAGGCGGGGACCAAGGTCCCGCTCGACCCGGCGTTGAGGGCGAAGGTCTCCGCGCTCGAAGGGATCTGATCGGCCTCAGACGAGCCGCAAGATCAGCTTCCCGAAGTTCTCGCCCGAGAAGAGCTTGAGCAGCGCCTCGGGGAAGTTCTGCAGTCCGTCGACGAAATCCTCGCGCGAGGTGATCTTTCCTTCCTTCATCCACCCGGCGATCTCCTTGATCGCGGCCGGGTAGCGATCGGCGCAGTCGAACACCACCATCCCTTCCATGCGAGCGCGGTTGACCAGCAGCGACATGTAGTTCGCCGGGCCCTTCACGCCGGTGGTGGAGTTGTACTGGGACACCGCGCCGCAGATGACGATCCGTGCCCTGCGGTTGATGCGGGTCAG
>JAYVRT010000255.1:0-2196 GCA_043776025.1 Archangiaceae bacterium
TGCCTTCTGGCAGATGTCGGCCGCTGACTTCTTGCCGATGCCGTAGATGTACTGCAGAGAGATCACCACGCGCTTGGCGGGGGGAAGGTCGACGCCTGCGATGCGAGCCATTTAGATCACTATTCCTTTCAGTTGCCCTGGCGCTGCTTGTGCCGGGGGTTGGCGGCGCAGATCACCCGCACCACGCCCTTGCGGCGGATCACCTTGCACTTGTCACAGATTTTCTTGACCGACGGACGAACTTTCATGACGCCTCATTTAGCCCGGTAAGTGATGCGACCTCGGGTCAGGTCATACGGCGACAGCTCGACCTTCACCTTGTCGCCCGGAAGAATTCGGATGAAGTGCATCCGCATTTTTCCTGAGATGTGAGCCAGCACGACGTGGTTGCCTGTGTCGAGTTTCACGCGGAACATCGCGTTCGGAAGCGGCTCCATCACCGATCCCTCGACTTCGATCGCGTCGTCTTTGGTCAATCAAAAACCTCGTACTTCCATCAGTTTGCTGATTCCTGGATCACAGCGGAGCGCGGCGCAGTAGCACCTATGACCACCCGTTGGCAAGCCCCCGATTCCACCCTGTCGTTTCAGTGCCTTAGCCACGTCGCGTGAGGATCTCCGGCGCGCCGTCGGTGATCAGCACCGTGTGCTCGAAGTGGGCCGAAAGGCGCCGATCGAGGGTCACCGCGGTCCAATCATCCTCGAGAATCTCAACCTTCTCGGTGCCGGCGTTGACCATCGGCTCGATCGCGATCGTCATCCCCGCCTTCAACTTCATCCCCGAGGCGGGCAGCCCATAGTTGGGCACCGAGGGGTGCTCGTGGAGCGCGCGGCCGATGCCGTGCCCGGAAAAATCGCGCACGACGTTGAAGCCGTGGCCCTCGACGCAGCTCTGCACCGCGTAGCCGAGATCGCCCAGTTGCTTTCCCGCGACCGCGGCGCCGATCGCGCGGGCGAGCGCCTTCTGGGTGACGGCGATCAACTGCTTCGCCTCGTCGCTCACCTTGCCCACCGGTACCGTGCGCGCCGAGTCGCCAAACCAGCCCTTGTAGCTGACGCCGAAGTCGAGCTTGAGCAGATCGCCCTCGTCGAGCGCGCGATCTCTGCTCGGGATCCCGTGGACCACTTCCTGGTTGATCGAGGCACAGAGCACCGCGGGGAAGCCGTGGTAGCCCTTGAACGCGGGCTTTGCTTTGTTCTTGGCGATCAACTTCTCGGCGAGCTGATCGAGCTCCCAGGTGGTGACGCCGGGGCGCGCTTTCTCCTCGAGCACGTCGAGGATCTCGCAGACGATCCGCCCCGCGGTGCGCATCAGCTTCAGCTCGGCCGCCGTGCGCAGGCCGGCGCTATCGCCCGACAACTCCACCGGCTACTTCTTTCCGAGCGCGTCGACGATCGACTTGAAGACGGCGTCGGCGCTGCCCATGCCGTCGATCTTCGCGAGCAGGTTGCGCTTGCTGTAGAACGCTTTGAGCGGCGCGGTCATCTGGGCGTAGACGGTGAGCCGGTGCTGCACCTTCTCCGGCACGTCGTCTTCGCGCTGGACGAGCGCGGCGCCGCACTTGTCGCACTTGCCCGCGACCTTCGGCGGGCTGTTGGTCAGGTGAAACACCGAGCCGTCGTTGGGGCAGCTGCGCCGGCCACCCATGCGCCCGACGATTGCCCCGTCGTCGACCTCGAGCGAGATCACCCGGTCGATCTTCCGGCCTGCCTTGTTCAGCTGGATCTCGAGCGCCTCGGCCTGGGGAATGGTGCGGGGAAACCCGTCGAGCACGAAGCCGCCCGTGCAGTCGTCGCGCTTGAGCCGCTCGTCGATGATCCCGATCACGATCTCGTCGGGCACCAGCTTGCCGGTCGCCAGCAGCGGAGCGGCCTGCTTTCCCAGCGGCGTCTGCTGCCGAATCGCCTCGCGGAGGATGTCGCCGGTGGAGACCTGCGGCAGCTTGTACTTCTCGAGCAACAGCTTGGCCTGGGTGCCTTTGCCGGCGCCCGGAGGCCCGAGGAGGATCAGGTTCATTGACGTAGCCCCCGCATCAAGTTCAAGCCGCTCACGCCGCCTGGCGCATCCGGCCGCGGATCCGCGGGCCCCGGGGGCCGGCGAAGCCTTCGTAGTTGCGCGAGATCAGGTGTTGCTCGATCTGCTGCACCGTGTCCAACGCGACGCCGACGACGATCAGCAGCGCGGTGCCACCGAAGT
>JAYVRT010000256.1:0-2189 GCA_043776025.1 Archangiaceae bacterium
GCCGGCAGCCGGCCAGAGCGAACAGTGCGAGGGCGAAGAGGGAGCGAGCGAGCATCTGGCGCGGGTGAATCTCCTGAAAACGACCCCTTCTAGCGAAGCGGGACGCACCGTAACACAGCAAATCGATTCAACATGCGCTGTTGAAGGGTGAAAAAGCCGCCAGTAGAGTCCGCGCACTTTTGCAAACGGGGCTCGCCAGGGACAACCGGCGGGTGGATGAGCGGAGACATCATTTTGATTAGGAAACTTCCGTTGTTGCTCGTGCTGCTCGCTGGCTCGGGCGCGTTCGCTCAGAACGAGTTCGAAGGGCTCGATCTGACCGACGACAAGAAGCCCGCGGAGACGAAGCCCGCCGAGACCAAGCCGACGCCGGCGAAGACGCCCGATCGCAAGCCGGTGGTGAACAAGGAAGATCTGCCGGCCGGCGAGCGCGACATCACCCAGGAAGACCGGGTGAAGAGCGTGCAGCGAAAGCTCTACTTGAAGCGCGGTCGCGTCGAGCTCACGCCGTACGTGATGGTGACCGTCAACGACCCGTACTACTCGAAGTTCGGCGGCGCACTGCGCATCGCCTTCTACCCGGCCGACGCCCTGGCGATCTCGCTGCGTGGGGCGCTGATGCAGGTCTTTCCCACCGACGACGTCCGCACCGCGAAGCGCGACTTTCACTCGAAGATCTTCTTCTCCGTGCCCCAGTGGTCGGTGATGGCCGACTTCGAATGGAGCGCGATGTACGGCAAGGTCTCGTTCTTCAACTCGATCCTCCACCTCGACGCCTACGTCCTCGGCGGAGCAGGGGTGGTCCGCACCGAGACCAACATCTTGACCGACAGGACGCCGGTCAACCCCTCCTTCGATCTGGGGGTCGGCATCCACTTCGTCGCCAAGGACTTCTTCGCCGTCAACGTCGCGCTGATCAACACCAGCTATGTCGACCAGCCGGCGGGCACCTCGAAGGGTGGCGTGCAAAACATCATGGCGATCTTCGCGGGCTTCTCGCTCTTCATCCCCTTCAAGTCGACGTACCGGGAGGCCGAATGAGCCGCCTGCTCGGGTTGTCGCTGTTGTTGTGCCTGCTCCCGCTGGCCGCCTTCGCCCAGAAGAGCGAAGAAGAAGCGGGCGACACCTCGGAGGCCGACAAGGACTCGGCCGGCCCGCTGCGAGAACGGGTCCGCCCCGTCTCCGGCCAGGTGTTCCTGATGAAGGGCCGCTTCGAGCTCTCGCCCGGGCTGTCGCTGTCGGTGAAGGACGCGTTCTATACGAAGGTCGCCCCGCTGCTGGCGCTCACCTACCACTTCAACGACGCCATCGGGCTGTCGCTCAGGGGCGCCTACAACATCTCGATCGTCTCTGGCGCGGCGCAGATCTGCACCAAGGACGGCAACGGAATCAGCCTTGGGTGCCAGCCCCCGAAGTTCTCGGAGCTCACCGCCGCCAACGCGTTTGGGCAGATGAGCCTGATGGCCGGCCTCGAGTTGCAGTGGTCGCCGATCTACGGAAAGCTCGGCCTGGTCGCGGAGAAGTTCCTCGAGTTCAACATGTACGTCGCCCTCGGACCGACGCTGGTGATGTACGGCCCGACGAACACCCCCACCGTCGGCGGCAACATCGGCATCGGGTTTCGCTTCTTCATCAACAAGTTCCTCTGCGTCCGGCTCGAGCTGCGCGACGTGATCTACGACGAGAACTTCACCACTGGCGCCTTCAAGGGCGAGAGCCTGCGCAACCAGCTGATGGGTGAGCTCGGCCTGAGCATCTTCCTTCCCACCAGCTTCGAGGGAGGGTGAGCATGAATCTCAAGCGCGCACTGCTGCTCGGCGCCGTCCTCGCCTTCACCGGGTCGACGGTTGCCCACGCCCAGATGAACTTCGAGGGCCTCGACCTCGGCAAGAAGAAGAAGAAGAAGGCGACCCCGAAGCCGGACGAGAAGAAGGACGACAAGACCGCGGTGCCGATGCCCGAGGGCGGGCTGGACCTGAGCCAGCCGGACAAGGCGGACACCGGCAAGCCCGACGCCACCAGCAAGAAGACCGACGGCAAGGCCGCACCGACGATGAGCTTCGACGCCGTCGACGTCAGCGGCAAGTCGGGAGATCGCCAGAAGCTCGACGTCGCCACCAACCAGTTCAAGAACGAGCAGTACTCCGAGGCGGCGATCAGCTCGTCCGAGCTGTTGAACGACCCGAAGT
>JAYVRT010000257.1:0-2179 GCA_043776025.1 Archangiaceae bacterium
GGGCAATGCGCCGTCGCCCTCGAGCGTCAACCTGAGGGAAGAGCGCGAGGCGGCGGAGAAGCGCACCGTGCTCGAGGCGCTCGACAAGTGTGGCGGCAACCAGACTCGGGCGGCTCAGATGCTCGGTGTCTCGCGCCGGACGCTGGTCACCCGGCTGTCGGCCTACGGCCTCACCAAGGGCCGAAAGAAGGCCGACTGAGCTCGGCCGCGCCGCTCGCCGAGCTCGCAGGGCGCCTTCGCGAGACCCGCGGCCTGCTGCTCTTCGTCACCGGCGCCGGGGTGAGCCTCGCGAGCGGGATCCCGACCTTTCGCGGCAAAGACCCGGGCGCGATCTGGGCGAAGGACGTCACCGAGCTGGGCACGGTGCGCTACTTCAACGAGGAGCCCGCCGGCTCGTGGAGCTGGTACCTCTCGCGCTTCGACAAGGTCCTCACCGCCGAGCCGAACGCCGGCCACCGGGCGCTGGTCGAGCTCGAGCGCTGGCAGCTGGAGCGCGGCGGCCAGTTCCTGCTGGTCACCCAGAACGTCGACCCGCTGCATGAGCGCGCGGGCTCGAAACAGCTGGTCAAGGTGCACGGCAGCGCCGACCGGGTCCGTTGCTCCAGCGAGGGCTGCCGGCTCGGCGCCCCTGCCGGCTCGATTCCCCGCGCCGACGTCGATCTGACCGCGTTTCGCGCCGACCCGATCGACGCCCGGGTCCCGCGCTGTCCGGCCTGCGGCGAGCTGCTGCGGCAGCACGTCCTCTGGTTCGACGAGTACTACACCGGTCACCGCGACTACCAATGGGCGCGGGTGCTCGCGGCGGCTTCGTCGGCCGCGCTGGTGGTCTTCGTCGGCACCTCGTTCTCGGTCGGGGTCACCCAGTTGGTGCTCGAAGCGGCGCAGGAGCGGACCATTCCGGTGTTCGCGATCGACCCCAACGTCCTGTCAATCCCCGGGGTGGTGGGGATCGCCGCGGCCTCCGAGGTGGCGCTGGTCGAGCTTGCGCGCGGCGTGGCCGGCGCACCGGTGTGATAGGTCCCTGACCGCGGTGTCCGAAGACTTCGCGGGGAACTCGCGTTACCAGGTCGTCCGCCGGCTCGGCGCCGGAGGAATGGGCATCGTCTACGAGGCGATCGACGCCGAGCGCGGCGGGCAGCGGGTCGCCCTGAAGGTGCTGCGGGGCAAGGATCCTGAGGCGCTGGTGCGGATCAAGCGAGAGTTCCGATCGCTCGCCGACGTGCACCACCCGAACCTGGTCGCGCTCCACGATCTGGTCGCCGACGGAGACACCTGCTTCTTCACCCTCGAGCTCGTCCAGGGCGTCGACTTCCTCCAGTGGGTCTGGCCGGGTGCGGAGGAGCCGGCGCGCGATCAGCCGACGGCGGTCCTTGATGCCACGATTCCGTCTCCCTCGGCGAGCCCGCGTCGCGTCGACCACGCCCGGCTCTCTTTGGCGCTGCGGCAGCTGGCGCAGGGAGTCGCCGCGCTCCACCAGGCAGGGAGGCTTCACCGCGATCTCAAGCCGTCGAACGTGTTGGTGACCACCGAGGGCAGGGTGGTGATCCTCGACTTCGGGCTGGTCACCGAGCTCGACGGCGAGAAGTCGATCACCGAGCAGCAGGGCCACGCGATCGTCGGCACCGCGGCGTACATGGCGCCGGAGCAGGCGGGCAGCGGCAAGGTCGGCCCCCCCGCTGACTGGTACGCCGTCGGCTCGATGCTCTACCAGGCGCTCACCGGGCGGCTGCCGTTCGAGGGCGCGCCGATGCAGGCGCTGGTCGACAAACAGCGGATGTCGCCGCCGCCACCGTCCGAGCGGGCGCTGAACGTTCCTCCCGATCTCGAGCAGCTGTGCCTCAAGCTGCTGCGCCGGGAACCCGCCGAGCGCGCCGACGCCGCCCAGATCCTCGCCGCGCTCGGGGCTGCCGCTGCCCCGCCGGTGGCCGCGAAGGTCGACCAGAGCTTCGTCGGACGCGGCCCCGAGCTGGCGCGGCTGCAGCAGGCGTTCGACCAGGCGCGGTTGGGCGAGCCGAGGGTGGTGCGCGTGTCCGGCGGCTCGGGGATCGGCAAGACCGCGCTCGTCCGGCACTTCCTCGCCCACGCCGAGGCCGGCGGGGCGGTGGTGCTCGCCGGCCGGTGCTACGAGCGGGAGTCGGTGCCGTACAAGGCGCTCGACAGCGCGATCGACGCGCTCGCC
>JAYVRT010000258.1:0-2176 GCA_043776025.1 Archangiaceae bacterium
CTTTGCGCCCGTAGCGGGTCTCGATCTGCCGAGCGACATTTTCGCTGTTGGCGACGAACCGATCGACTCTGCGGGCCGACTTCACGTCCCACCGTTGCAACGACGGGCGCAACGCCAATGCCGCCGCGCGCACGCTCAACGAGGTGCGGCCGGGACCAAAATAGTTGTCGAAGTGATCCCACATGTACCGCATCGGCGCGTGCACGTAAGACAGGTGGAGCGCCCCCGAGGGTTTCTTCACTCCCTTGGCGACGCAGTGGCTAGAGGAGATCACCAGGTCGTACCCGTCGAGCTTCAGCGACTCGATCGCAGCGGGGAGCAGAGGCAGCAACCGCCGGTGGTTCGCCCGTGCCCCCGGCAACCGATCGACGAAGGCGGTGCGGATCTGCCGGGCTTCGATCGCCGGGCTCATCGAGCCCGGCTGGTGAAACAGGGTGAAGATGTCGGCCGTGGGAAACAGCCCGGCGAGCGCCTCAAGCACCTTCTCGCCGCCGCGCCAGGTGATCAGCCAGTCGTGAACCAGCGCCACGCGCACGCGTGACTTCTACACGCAGCCACCGGTCGGTGCTAACAGTCCGCGGCTCATCTGTGCTTCTTCGCCACGCTCCTTTCAGGGTGAACTGACCCGATGCCCAAGGTTCTGATCGACCTGCGGATGGTGCGCGGGGCGCTCCACGGAATCGCGCGGTACGCGCTCGAGCTCGCCCGCCGGCTGCCCGCGCTCGAGCCGACCTGGGAGTTCACCGGCCTCACCGGCCCCGACGGGCTGCCCTCGGATCTCCTCGAGCTGACCCCGCGGATCCCCCTGCTGCGCTGCGGGGCGGAGTTCCTCTCCCCGTTCGAGCAGCCGGTGCTCGCCGCGACCCTTGGCCGGATCCGCCCCGACCTATTCCACGCCACCTCGTTCTCGGTGCCGGCGCTGTGGCGGGGGAAGCTGGTGGCGACGATCCACGACGCCAACCACCTCGAGCTCGCTGACAGCGCCGGGGCCGGGCCGCGCGGCGCCTACTACCGCTTCGTGGTCGCTCCGCGGGCGCGCCGGGCCGAGGCGTTGATCACCGTCTCCAACTTCTCGCGGGAACAGATCTCGAGGCACCTGAAGATCTCTCCCTACCGCCTGCAGGTGATCCCCAACGGCGTCGACGCCCTCTTCAAGGCCGCCGCCCCCGCCGAGCTCGCCGACTTCCGCGCCCGCCGGGGCCTGCCGCTGCAGTATTTCGCGGCGATCGGGAGCATCAAGCCGCACAAGAACCTGGCTTTGCTGGTGCCAATCGCGGACAGCCTGCCGGCGAAGCTGGTGCTGCTCGCCGGCCGGGGCATCCGCCGGGCGCTGAAGTTCCCCGAGTCGGTCTTCGAGCTGTCGCCGCTGAGCGACCCCGAGCTGGCGCTCTTCTACGGCGGCGCGCTCGCGGTGCTGGTCCCTTCCCGGTACGAAGGCTTCGGGCTGCCCGCGCTCGAGGCGATGGCCTGTGGTGCCCCGGTGATCGCCTCCGACGCCGGCGCGCACCAGGAGATCCTCGGGCGCGCGGGGATCCTCCTTTCACCCGACGACGCCCCCGCGTGGACCGAGGCCTGCCTGCGCCTGTTCCGCGACGAGCCGCTGCGCCGGGAGCTGATCGAGGCCGGCAAGGAGCGCAGCGCGCGCTTCACCTGGGACGACTGCGCCCAGCAGACGCTCGAGGTCTACCGGCGCGCCATCGGCCGCTGACCCACCCAGCCCTCGCGGGCGGCGAGCAGCCAGGTCGCGCCCCCCAGCGCCAGCGTCGGGGTCCACGCCGCCAACACCGGGGCGACGTGCTCGGCGAGCGCCAGCGACTTGAAGACCACCAGCGTGCCCCACAGCGCCACCGCCACCGCCAGCCCTTCGACCAGCGCCAGCGTCAGGTGTCCCCGCCGGTTGCGGCGCAGCGCGAGAGCGACCGCGAGCAACGTCGCCGCCGCGCCGGTGAGCGGGTAGGCGAAGCGCTGGTGAAGCGCGAGCCCATACCTCGCGGTCGGCAGCCCGACCGCTTCCCGCCGCCGCTGCTGCTCGATCAGATCCCTCAGGTGCATCTGCTCCGGGCGGCCGGTGCGGATCTTGAACGCGTCGGGCCGGGTGCCGGGCAGCCGAAGCTCGCGGCGGGCCTCGAGCCGCCGCTCGGAGCGCGGGCCGTCGAAGCGGCGCGCCACGACCTGG
>JAYVRT010000259.1:0-2176 GCA_043776025.1 Archangiaceae bacterium
CATCGAGAAGTTTCTCGACCAGCCGCACCACGTCGAGATCCAGGTCTTCGCCGACACGCACGGCAACTGCATTCACCTGAACGAGCGCGAGTGCAGCGCGCAGCGGCGCAACCAGAAGGTGGTCGAGGAGACGCCCTCCCCCATCCTCAACCCGGCGATGCGCGCGAAGATGGGCGAGGTGGCGGTGAAGGCCGCGAAGGCGGTCGGCTATGTCGGCGCGGGGACGATCGAGTTCCTCGTCGACAGCAAGCGCGACTTCTACTTCCTCGAGATGAACACCCGGCTCCAGGTGGAGCACCCGGTGACCGAGTGGGTGACCGGCATCGACCTCGTCGCCTGGCAGATTCACGTCGCCCAGGGCGGCAAGCTGCCGTTCCTCGAGCCGCTCGAGCCGCGGGGCCACGCGATCGAAGTGCGCGTCTACGCCGAGGATCCGGCGACCAACTTCATGCCGTCGCCGGGGAAGATTCAGTACCTGCGGGTCCCGGGCGGGCCGAACGTGCGCGACGACTCGGGGGTCTACGCCGGGTACACCGTGCCCAACGTCTATGACCCGATGATCTCCAAGCTGTCGGTCTGGGCGCCGACCCGGCCCGAGGCGATCGCACGGATGAAGCGGGCGCTGGCCGAGTACGTGGTCAAGGGGATCACCACCAACATCCGCTACCTGCAGGCGATCCTCGACTACCCGGACTTCGTGAAGGGCGACTACGACACCGGCTTCCTCGCCCGCGGGCACCAGCAGTTGCTCGGCACCGAGGATCCGAAGCTCACCGACGCGGCGCTGATGGCGGGGGCGGTCTACGCCCACCAGCGAACAGAGAAGCAGGCGAAGACGTTGCCGGTCTCCAGCGGCGGCGGTGCGCGCGGCTCGCGGTGGAACGCGCGCAGCTACGGGAGGAGATCGTAATGGCTCCCCGGGCGAGCAAGTACGTGGCGCAGGTGAAGCCGCGCGCGGGCGCGGTGAAGAAGGACCTGCCCCCGAAGCGCGAGCTGTTCGTCGAGCCGCTCGAAGACGGCCACTACGCGGTGACGCTCGACGGCGTTCGCCACCACCTCGAGGCGCTGGCGTTGCCGCACGGCGCGGTCTCGATGCTGGTCGACGGCGACAGCCACGCGGTCGAGTTCGAAGAGAAGGGCGATGAGGTGGCGGTGCTGCTCAAGGGGCAGCTGACCCTGGTGGACATCGTCGACGAGCGCCGGGCGCGGATGCGCGAGGCGACTGCGATCTTCACCGTCGAAGGGCGACAGACGGTGAACTCCCCGATGCCGGGGAAGATCGTGAAGGTCTTCGTCAAGGTCGGCGACGCCGTCACCGAGGGGCAGAGCGTGGTCGTCGTCGAGGCGATGAAGATGGAGAACGAGCTCAAGGCGCCGAAGGCAGGCAAGGTGCTCGAGGTCACCGCGGTCGAAGGGACCACGGTGGAGAACGGCAGCAAGCTGGTCGTCATCGAGTAGACCGGGCGCGGTCCACCTGGCTCAAACCGGGCCGTACGCCTTGAGCATCACCGCGTAGAGGTCAGGATCGTTCTTGCTCAGCCAGGCCGCGCCGTTGTGGCCCATGCCCCGGTTGCGGCCAAAGTAGGCGTTGGTGCCCTGCGCGAAGTACTCGCGCGCGTTGCTCGAGCCATAGGCCTCCGTCCACGGGCCGCCAGCGGCCTTTCGCGCGTCGAAGGCGTCCTGGATCTTTCCCCGCTCAGCGACCGTCAGCGCTTCGTCCTGAATGACGTGCGCCAGCTCGTGGATCCCGACGCTGTAGTTGCCAGGATAGGTGTCGGCGGGGCCCTGGGTCAGATTCTCTTCCGGGACTGCGATCGCGATCCGCCCGTCGGGCGTCGGGGTGCCACCCGCGCCCCGGACGTCGTCCCACGCGCGGCCATCGAAGGTCTTCTTGCCTCGAAGCGAGGCGAACTCCGGCAGGTCAGTCATCTTCTGGCCCTGGGGAATCACCACCAGCTCCACCTGCTGCGTCTTGAGCTTCTTGCGAATGTCGGCGCGGTGGGTGAGCAGCGCGACAATCGCCCGGGCTTCGACCTCGGCGTCGCGCGACGGCTGGTACTCGGTGAGGCCGATGCCGGCCACGGTCGCGAGGTGCATTCCGGCGGCAGGCGCCGGCGGCGGAGGCTCCGGCCCAAACTCGTCGGGCGGGGCGGGCGCGGCGCCGGCAGTCGCCTTC
>JAYVRT010000260.1:0-2175 GCA_043776025.1 Archangiaceae bacterium
TGGGTGTCCCAGCGGGGGGCGTGTGCCAATCGATCAGACAATCTCCGAATGCGTCGCGCACGGCATCGAGGCCGCTGTAGCCGGTGATGCGGCCGTCGCAGCTCGGGCGCAGCGCGATGATACCCGCCGAGAACCGGCGCGACGGACGCTGCGACGGACGTCCCGCGGCGATCAGCATCGACCACTCGCGATAAAGGTCCATGTCGTTGCCGACGTTGTAGAGGTCCCACGCGCGCACGCCCGGCGGGCGGCAGCCGATTTCCGAGAACTTGAGGCCCCTGGGGCCCGAGAACCATTCCATGTGCGTGGCGGTGGTCCCCAGGTCGAGCAGTGAAATCACCTTCTGCCCCATCGCCCGGACTTCCCGGTAGCCCGGCGCGGTGTCGATGCGGTTGGTGACGATGAACTGCGGTGAGATCCACCGGGTGCGCATCGCCTCGAGCACGTTGGGGTAGTAGTGCGTGGCGAAGTCGTGGACGACGCGGCCTCCGATGGAGATCGTGTCGTAGAAGCCCTCGTGCCCCTCGATGAACTCCTCGACGGCGACGGAGCGGCCCTTGTCGACGCCGAGCGCGCGCGCCCCTTCGTGCAGCTGGGCGAGGGTGTCGGCGCGGACGGTGCCCGAGGCGCCGGCGCCGTCCCGGGGCTTCAAGATCAGCGGGAAGCCGACCTCTTTCGCGAAGGCGAGGATCTCCTCGATCGAGCCGGCCCCGGTGGACGCGGCGCAGGCGACTCCGCCCTTGCGCAACAGCTCCTTCATCGACGGCTTGTCGCGGCACAGCCACGCGGACTTGGTCGAGGTGCCGGGGATGTCGAGTGCCTCGCGCACGTGCGCAGTGGGCATGATGTGCGCCTCGACCACCGCCTCGATCCGGTCGATGCGCTTGCGCGCGTGGATGAAGCGCGCCGCCCGCAGCACCGAGGGCTCGTTCACCACCGAGTCGACCTGCTCGTAGTGGGTGAGGCACTCGCGCATTTCCGAGGTCAGGCCGTCCTTCGAGCCCTCGCCGATCGCGGTGACGGTCGCGCCGACTTCCTTGAGCGCGCGCACGAAGTGTCGCTGGTTGGCGGGGAAGCTGGGCTCGATGAAGACGACGTGCATGGCCTTTTGGCTCCTACAGCTGCGCGTACAGGTTTTCGTACTGCTCGACCTGGTGGTTCCAGGAAAAGTCCTGCGCCATACCGTTTTGCTGCAGGCGGCGGTAGGTCGGGCGATCCTGGTAGAGCATCAGGGCGGTGGAGATTGCCCAGTAGAGCCCGAAGGCGTCGTAGTTTTCGAAGACGACCCCGGTGCCGCTGTGCCCGTTCCACAGGCGCACGGTGTCGGCGAGCCCGCCGGTCTTCCGCACGATCGGCACCGTGCCGTACTTGAGGCTGTACATCTGGTTGAGGCCGCACGGCTCGTAGCGCGACGGCATGAGGAAGAAGTCGCTGCCCGCCTCGATCCAGTGGGCCAGCTCGTTGTCGAAGGCGTTGTTGAAGCGCACCTGGGTGGGGAACTGCGCCTGGAGCTGGCGGAACATCCGCTCGAAGTGGCGCTCGCCGGTGCCGGTGACGACTAACTGGAAGCGGTGCTGCCGCAACAGCCGGGGGAGCGCCCCGGGGAAGAGGTCGAAGCCCTTCTGGCCTGCGAGCCGGGAGACGACGCCGATCACCGGCACGTCGGGCAGCGACGGGAGGTGGGCGCGCTTGAGCAGGGCCTGTTTGCAGTGCTCTTTGCCGAGGAGATCGTCGCCGGTGTAGCGCTGGGGGATCAGCCGGTCGGCCTCGGGGCTCCACTCCTCGTAGTCGACGCCGTTGAGGATCCCGACGACCGCCTTGCCCCGGCCGCGCAGGGCGCCGTCGAGCCCCACGCCGTACTCCGGGCCGCGGATCTCCATGGCGTAGGTCGGGCTGACGGTGGTGATCGCGTTGGCGTAGAGGATCCCGTGGAGGAGGAAGTTGATCCGCCCCTCTTTCAGCTGGTCCTGGTGGAGCAGGTGCTGCGAGTCGGCCAGGCCCGTCTCGGGGACAATGCCCGAGGGGAACATCCCCTGATAGTTGAGGTTGTGGATCGTCAGCACCGTCTTCGTCCGGCCGAAGATCTGCTGGTCCCAGGAGAAGCGGGTCTTCAGCAGCAGCGGCACCATCGCCGTCTGCCAGTCGTTGCAGTGGATGACGTCGGGAGCGAACCGC
>JAYVRT010000261.1:0-7036 GCA_043776025.1 Archangiaceae bacterium
CCGAGGTCGAGCACCTCGCGGGCGCGGGGCAGCTCGCCGAGCGCCTGCCGGGCCTGGGCATAGCTGACCGGCCAATAGAACAGCAGGTAGGCGCCGAGCAGGGCCGGGTCGTCCATGTACTTCGCACCTGCCAACTGCCGCTCGCGCGTCAGCCCGTGCGAGAGGGTGCGGACGCCCTGGGAGACCTGCTTCACCTCGTGGGGCGTCAGCGGGCGATCGTCGTCTTCCTCTTCGAAGCGCCGCTTCCCGGTTCTTCCTCGCGAACGCCAGACCTTCACCAGCAGTGGCATCCAACGAGCGAGGTCCTTATGGTAGTCGCTCGACATCGGTGCGCCGGTCGTAGCCCAAACGTTCTGTCGAGAACACCGAAGGGTGTTCTGAACGCAGACCCGAACTCTTTGCTCCTCGAAGGTAGGTCTCCGGCTTGTTCGCACTCGCAGCGGCGCTGATCGTCGCCACCGTCACGGGGACGGAGGCCGGCTACGAAGAGAGGCTGATCGCCTGGGCGCTCGCGCAGCAGCAGCGGGAGCTCGAGCCCGACCCGGCCGGGAAGCCAATCGAGGAGGTCCTCGTTTCGGCGGAGGACATCTTCTCCGCGTCCGACCCCTGGCCGGGGATCCTGAACATCTTCCATTGGCGCACCCGTGACTTCGTGATTCGGCGCGAGGTGTTGCTGCACGCCGGTGACACCTGGGATCCGGAGACGGTCGCCGAGACCGAGCGGAACATGCGCCGGCTGTTCATCTTCGCGGTCGCGCGGGTGGTCCCGGTGAAGGGCCGGGCCGGGGGCGTGGCGTTGCTGGTGGTGACCAAGGATCGCTGGAGCCTGAGGCTCAACAGCGACTTTCTGCTCGTCGGCGACCTGCTCCAGTTCCTGCGGATCCGCCCCACCGAGGAGAATTTGTTCGGGCGCGCCCAGCAATGGACGCTGGATTTTCTGCTCAAGCTCGACACGCTGCAGATGGCGGAAATCTTCGAAGAGCGCCGCTTCTTCGGCACCCCGTTCCGGTTCGCCCAGAGCGCGGGCATCGTCCTCAACCGGCAGACCAACCGGCCGGAGGGGACCCTGGGGACGGTGGCGATCGACCGGCCGCTGTACTCGCTCGAGGACCGCTGGGGCGTCTTCGTCTCGGGCAGCTGGAACATCCGTACCCGCCGCACCTTCTGTGGCGCGAAGCTGTGCCAGCTCGTCGACGACTCCACCGGAACGTCGGTGGCCCGGGTCTACGACGTGCGCGAGCTGGGCGCCGAGGCCCGGGTTACCCGCAGCTTCGGGCGGCAGTGGAAGGTCGACGTCTCGGCGGCGGTCGGTGGCTACAGCCGGCGGTACCAGCCGCCGAACGACGCCACGCTCGGGCCGGCGCAGTTGGTGTTGCTCGGGTCGCGGCTGCTCCCGCGCTCGGAGGACGCGACCTACCTGCTCGGCTACGTCCGCTCTTACCGGGCCGACTTCCGGGTCTTGAAGAACCTCGAGATTCTCGAGCTGCCCGAGGACCTGCAGTTCGGCCCGCTGCTTCAGGCCGGCGCGCGCTGGGCGATTCCCACCTTCGCCGTGTCGAGCTTCGTCGAGGTGGCCGCCGCGGCCCGGTACCGCTGGCTGGTGCATGACGACGTGCTCACCCTCAGCCTCGCCGGCGCGCTCCGCGTCCTCCCCGGCGGCAAGACCGTCAACCGGCACCTCGCTGGCGAGGTGATCAACTACTCGCCGCCGTTCGAGGGCGGCCGCTTCGTGGCGCGGGTCCTCTTCGACCTGATCGAGGAAGACCTCGGCAACCGGGTGATCCTCCTCGGCGGAGGCAACGGGCTGCGCGGCGCACCCGCCGAGATCCTCGACGGAAGGAACCTGCTGCTCGCCAACTTCGAGTACCGCACCCGCGCGTTCGAGATCCAGACGATCTACGTCGGGTTCGTTCTCTTCTACGACGCAGGTTCGGCCTTCGACCTGAGGCCCAACCTCACCCACACCGTCGGGGTCGGGATCCGGATCATGCTGCCGCAGTTCAACCAGGAGACGGTGCGGATCGACTTCGGGATGGTGCTCGGCGACGACGGCCGGCTCGGCCTCGATCGCTTCAGCTCGACCTTCGGGCAGATCACCGCTCTGCGGCCGGCCTTTCTCGACGATCCACTCTGAGGTCAGCGGGATCTCTAGAAGGCCGAAGGGTGCTCCCACCCTCGCAGCGCACGGCTGCGGCCGGTTCTCAGCCGCAGCCGGTGGAACGCAGCGGTGAAGGGGTTCTTCTCCGGTTGCCCCCGGGCCTCGAGGAACAGGTGCGCGGCACAGAAGGCGGCGGTCACGGCTTCCGGATCCTCCTCGCTGAGCGAGACGCCCGCGCGCAGCTCTGTGAGGCCCGACGCATCACCTGTCCACAGCAAGACGAGGCCGAGCCCGAGCCGCGCCTTGAAGTCGTCTTTGATGAGGTCGACGGCGCGCCGATAGAACGGAAGCGACTCGCTGATGCGACCCTGGCGGCGGAAGCCCCGCCCCACCTTCAGCGCGTCGATGGGGTGAAGCTCGGTCGGCGGCCTCTTGCTGTCCTTCCCCAGAGATCGCTCGATCTCGGTCCATTCCTCGCTGGCCTGGAGCCATCGGTACTGCACCTCCGTCTTCCAACGGCGGCCCAGTTGGAGCGTCAGGGGGCCGAGCTGATCTCCCAGCAGGCTGGCGGCGGAGACGGCGATCGGCCGGGGCATCACCGGCTTCTCCCCGAGGTGCGCGAGGCGATCGCTCAGGCAGGGGTGGACGTCGAAGGTGAGCGTCTTCGCGGCGATCGCCGATCGATAGTAGCCCTCTTGCTCCTCCCGGCCGAGCGCGCTTAGGAAGTGCTTCATCCGGACGAAGACGTCCTCTGGCGGCGGGCCTTTGACGATCTGTCTCCAGATCTCCGGCCAGAAGCGCTCGTCGAGGGCGCGGTCGGCAAGCTCGATGATCACCAGCGCTTCCGCCGTGGCCCGCGCTCCGGCGACCTTCCCGCCCGCGGCGTCGGAGGCACGCTCGTGGTTGCGCGCCATCGCCACGGCTTCGGCCTGAAACCGAAGGCCCCAGGTGCGGAACGCGCGGTGCACGAGCCCTCCGAGGCGGGAGCCCTGGAGCATCTGGAGAGTGGCGTCCCACCCCGACTGTTGAGACCACACCAGCCGCGCGCCCGGGGTGCCAGAGACGAAGTGCCCCAGCTCGTGACCGATGATCGCCTTGAGCTGGGCGACCTCGGTGCCGAGCAACAACGGCAGGCCGATCGCCAGGTTCCATTCGCCCCTCGCCCTGCGGCGAGTCTGCACCATCGCGTTCAAATCGGGGATCAGCTCCACCCGGGTGGGGGTGGGAGCGCCGAGCTCGCGCGCCACCTCGGCGATCAGCGCGATCAACGCCGGGGCTTCCTTCTGGGTGACTTGGACCCCGAACGGCCCGGTCACCGGGCGGAACAGCATCCACAGCCAGGCCCCTGCCAGCCAGGCGAAGCCGACGGCGGGGATCAGCTGCCACCAGGACCACCACAGCAGCGCCAGGGCGACCGCGGCCGCGACCCCGGCGAGCACCCACACCGAGTGAAGAATCACCGCACCCATCAGCGCCAGCGCCACGATTCGCCGCTCGTAGGCGCGCGGATCGGTTCCCGAGAGCAGGTGCGCCCCACGGGCCCAGTCGTCGAGAGGGTCTGCGTCCGCGATCTTCAAGCGCCGGTAGCTTAGCGGGGGACCGTCCAGAGGCCCTCGCCCGGCGCGTCACGCGCGAGAGGCGACCAGCCGGCAGGCCCCTTATGTTAGGCGTCCAACCCAGATGGGACGGTGTGGGGATGATTGAAGTCAGAGGCCTGAAGAAGCACTACCGGGTGCACAAGAGGCCCCCTGGCCTCGGGGCGGCGCTGCGCTCGCTCTTCAACCGCCAGTACTCGACGGTGAAGGCGGTCGACGGGATCTCGTTCTCGATCAAGACCGGAGAGAGCGTCGGCTTCCTCGGGCCCAACGGGGCCGGCAAGACCACCACCTTGAAGGTGCTCTCCGGGCTGCTCTACCCGAGCGAAGGTGAGGCGCGGGTCGACGGTCACGTGCCGCAGAAGCGCGAGGTCGCGTTCCTGAAGAAGATCATGCTGGTGATGGGTCAGAAGCAGCAGCTGCTGTGGGATCTGCCGCCGATGGAGACCTTCGAGCTCAACCGGGCGATCTACGAGGTGCCGCGCGACGAGTACACCAAGCGCCTCGACGAGCTGACCCAGATCCTCGGCGTCGGGGACATCGTCCAGAAGCCGACCCGGCAGCTGTCATTGGGCGAGCGGATGAAGTGCGAGCTGATGGCGGCGCTGGTGCACGGGCCGAAGGTGCTCTTCCTCGACGAGCCGACGATCGGCCTCGACGTCTCGATGCAGGTGACGATGCGGGACTTCATCCGCCGCTACAACGCCGAGCGGGGGGCGACGCTGATCCTCACCAGCCACTACATGGACGACGTCGCCGCGCTCTGTCCGCGGGTGATCGTGATCGACAAGGGCAGCTTGAGCTTCGACGGCCAGCTCGACGCGCTGGTCCACCAGGTGCGGCCGGAGAAGCGGGTCGCCTTCCGCCTCTCGGCGCCGGTGGAGACCGCGGTGCTCGCGGCGCTGGGAAAGGTGATCTCCAACCAGCCAGGCGAAGCCGTGCTCCAGGTGTCGCAGGAGGCGGTGAAGGACGTCGTCGGCCGGGCGCTGGCGACGCTGCCGGTCAAGGACCTGACGGTGGAGAACCCGCCGCTGGAAGAGGTGATGAGCGAGCTGTTCTCGAAGAGCCGGGCGACCCGCGAGGCCGAGGTGGCGGCGTGATTGGCCTGCGGACGATCAAGGCGCTGCCGACGATGATGCGCATCGGGATCTCCGAGGCGGTGGCGTACCGCGCGGAGATGTTCGTCTGGGTGCTGGCGACGACGATGCCGTTCGTGATGCTGGTGATGTGGTCCGCGGTCGCGGCGGTGGCGCCGGTGGTGAGCGCGAGCGGCCGGGGCTACAGCGCGGGCACCTTCACCGCCTACTTCCTCGCGGTCTTCATCGTCCGCCAGTTGATCGCCAGCTGGGCGTCCTGGGAGATCAACTACGAGGTCCGCCAGGGGACGCTGGCGATGCGGCTGCTGCGGCCGATTCACCCGGTCGTCTCCTACGCGGTGGGCAACCTCGCGGCGATGCCGATGCGGGTGGTGGTGACCCTTCCGGTGGTGGCGGTGATCTTCCTCGTCGGCGCCGCCGGCTCGTTTCCCACCGACTGGCGGGTCTGGGTGCTCTGGGCGTTCGCGATGGCCGGCGGGTGGATGATCACCTTCTTCGCCAACGTCGCCATCGGCAGCCTCTCGCTCTTCATGGAGTCGAGCATCAAGGTGATGGACATCTGGCTCGCCTCGTTCTTCGTCTTCTCCGGCTATCTGTTCCCCCTCGATCTCTTCCCGGAGTGGCTCCGCGCGGTCAGCGGCTGGCTGCCGTTTCGCTACATGATCGGCGTCCCGGTGGAGGTGATGACCGGGGCCCACGGCTTCGAGGAAGCGCTCGGCCTCGTCGCGCGCCAATGGGCCTGGGCGGCGGCGCTGGGCCTGGGCGCGGTGACACTGTGGAACACCGGCGTGAAGCGCTTCCAGGCGTTCGGAGGCTGAAGGGTGGTCCGCTACTTCCGGCTGCTCCGGATTCAGCTGCGCGCCTCGGCGCTGGTGGCGGCGCAGTACCGCTGGGACTTCGCGATCGACGGCCTGGTGTCGTTGCTGTGGACCGCGACGGCGATCGTCCCGCTCTTCGTCGTCTACGGCGGGGCCCGCACGCAGGGGATCCCCGGCTGGAGCCTCGCCGAGGCGCTGGTGGTGATCGGCTGGTTCATCCTGCTGCAGGGAGTGCTCGAGGGGGCGATCAACCCCGGTCTGACCGCGGTGGTGGATCACATCCGCAAGGGCACTCTCGACTTCGTGCTGCTCAAGCCGGCGGACGCACAGTTCCTCGTCTCGACCTCGAAGTTCGCGCTCTGGCGGGTGACGAGCGTGATCACCGGGCTGGTGGTCTTCGCGCTCGCCTTCAGCCGGCTCGGTCGGCTGCCGTCCGGGCCCGGCGTCGTCCAGGCGGCGTTGCTGCTGTCGCTGGCGGTGGCGACGCTCTACTCGCTGTGGATCCTGATCGTCAGCCTCGCGTTCTACGTGGTGAAGGTCGACAACCTCACCTACCTCTTCAGCTCGATCTTCGATGCCGCCCGTTGGCCGTCGACGGTCTTTCGCGGGGCGCTGCACATCGTCTTCACCTTCGTCGTGCCGCTGGCGCTGATGACCACCTACCCGGCCCAGGCGCTGCTTGGGCGGTTCGAGTGGGCGACACTGCTCTCGTCGTTCGCCGGGACGCTGGTGTTGGCGGGGGTCTCACGCCAGGTCTGGCTGATGAGCATCGGGCGCTACACCTCGGCGAGCTCGTAGCAGCACCCGCCAAAAAAACCGCGGGCCCAACCTTTCGGTCAGGCCCGCGAAATCCCCCTTCTACGTCTGCTCTTGATTACCGGCCGCTGCGCAGCAGCGACACGCAGGTGTCGACCCCGCGCTGCGCGTTCGACTTCGAGGCGTAGGACTCGCCGCGGGCAATGACCGCGCCGTTCGCCGCCTTGAGGTGGAAGAAGTACTGCCCGTCGGCGGCCGCGATGACCTCGTAGCGGGCGGCCAGCGCGCCGTTGGTGGTGACCGAGGCGACGCCGTTCTTCGCGCTGGTGCTGGTGGTGTAGGCCTGCGACTGGAGGACGATCTCCCCGTTACCGGCGCGGGCGTGGAAGTAGTACTTGCCGTCGAGTCCATTGAAGGTCTCGAAGCGGGCGCCGATGACCGCCGGGGCGATGACCGTGGTCTTGACCACCGAGACCACCGAGCCGATCGCGCGGGTCACGTTCGAGGCGGTCGCGTACATCTCGCTCATCCCGATGATCGCGCCGTTCTTCGCGGTGAGGACGAAGTACTGGCTGCCGTCGCTGGCGGCGCGCGTCAGGTAGCGGGTGGAGTCGACGCCGTTCGCCTTCACCGAGGCGATGCCTTCCGCGGCCGAGGCGGCGGTGGTGTAGC
>JAYVRT010000262.1:0-2169 GCA_043776025.1 Archangiaceae bacterium
TTGGGAGGCGCCCGAACACTAAAGATTCACTTGGTAACCGTCTACGAAAATCAAACGCGGAAGTTGCCGATGATGCCCTTCTGCATGTCGTTCTTCGCCTGGATGATCTTCGAGAGCATGTCCATCATGCGCGCGTACTTCTGGAGGTTCTTCTGGTACTCGATCATCTGGCCTTCCGTCGCGCCTTCCGGAGGAGCCGCCGGCTCCTTCAGGGCCGCAGCGCGGGCGCCCATCTGGTCCTCAACCGACTGACCCGACGCGGCCGGCTGGCCAGTGACCTGCGAGACGACGTTGTTGACTGCGGCGGTGGCGGCCTGGGTGCTCGCAGCGCGCGCAGCGGCGCCAGCGGCAGTCAGCGGGGGGAGGTTGACGTTCGGGGTGCCAGCCGGGGCGCCCGCGACGGGACGGCCGGTGATCTTCTCGACCAGCGACTGAACCAGCTTCTCGAGACCGCCCTGCGCCAGCTGGGAGAGCTTGTCGCCGCCCATGCCGAGCAGCTTGGAAGCCAACGGCCCGATCAGAGGAAGGTTGCCGACGACGCCCTGGAGAGCCTTGGTGCCCTGGCTGAACAGGTCGCCAACGACGCCCTTGAGCATGTCCGTGACTTTCGGAGCAACCGCCGAAAGCGCAGTCTTCGCGATGTTGCCGAGGCTGCTGGTGATGCCCTTGAACACGTTGCCGATGTTGATAAAGCCCATGGTATTTCTCCGGTGCGATTTGCTGCGGGTTAGTGGGGAGTGACCCCCGAGAACAACTGTAGCAGTTATCCGCTGTGGGCAGTTTGAGTTGCGTCCACCCTCTTACTTTCTGGAAAGATTCGCCAACATCGCGGAAGCCTTGGTCTTAAGGGCCAAATCATTCCCTGAGAATTGCGCACCGCGGCGCAAATCGTCCACTGCCTGCGGTTTCTGCCCCATAGCCAGCTTCACCTCCGCCCGACCCACGTAAGCTGCCGCATCCTGGGGGGAAATCTTCAGGGCGACGTCGTAGGCCGCAAGCGCGCCCTGGGCATTCCCAGCGGCCATTTCCACAACGCCCAGCGCCTTCGCGAAATACGCGTCAAGCGGGTTTACGGCGTAGAGCCCCTGAAACAGGGTCCGTGCCTCGCTGATCCGGCCCTGGTAGAAGAAGAAGTAGGCCGTTCGGGCGATCGAATACAGCTCTTCGTCCGAGTACCCCCGGACGTCCTTGAGCGTCGCCTTGCCGTCGGCCCACTTCTGCAGGCGCGCGATCAGCGCCGCCTCGCTCTGCGGTCCCTCGGCCATTTTAGAAGCCTTCCTCGCGCTGCTCCTCTCGCATCCGGCGCTGGATCTCTTCCATGTCGTTGCTCAGGGTGCCGACCAGCTGAAGCATCTGGCTCTCCCGCGCGAGCAGCGACTTGAGCCGGTCGACACGATCGGAGGGGGCCTTGATCGCCTGCAGCCCGGCGTCGAGGCGTGCGCGCTGCTCGTCATGGGCGCGCTCGGCGACGGTCGAGAGCTGGGGGCGGTCGGTGTACGACTCGACATCTGCGTCGTGCCCAGCCGGCGCGGGCGGCATCGGCAGCCGCAGCTCCTCGGCGGAGTGGGCCGGGCTGATCGAGTCGATCAACGCCGCGGAGGCGAGCGACGGGTTCTTCGGGTCGCCCTTCTTGCGGACATTCTTCTTCTCGAGCTGGGCCCGGTTGACGAGCTTCTCGCGAACCGCGCTCTGCCCACCCCAGGGCCACGCCGGGCCGCGGGGGACGTTCTGGTTGATCTTCGCCATAGCCCCACCGACTCTACTTCACTTCTTCTTCGCCGCTTCCTGCTCCTGTTTCAGCAGGTTGACGAAGTTGAGGACCTCGGCGACCGCGTCGTAGAGCTCCTCGGGCACCTCCTGCCCGACGTCGACCCGGTAGAGCGCGTTGGCGAGCCCGACGTTCTTCATGATCGGGATGTTGTACTGCTTGGCGATTTCCTTGAGCTTTTCCGCTCGCAGGCGGATGCCCTTGGCGATCACCCGGGGGGCGTTGTCCTTCTCACGATCGTATTTGATCGCGATCGCCACGTCGGTTTCGTTCTCAGCCATCTTTGGCTCGCAAGGCTACCACCCGTCAGCCGCGGGCCGGAACCTCGGCCGGATTCTTCAGTTGGTAGACGAAGTTGAGCACCTCGGCGACCGCGTCGTAGAGCTCCTCGGGCACCTCCT
>JAYVRT010000263.1:0-7006 GCA_043776025.1 Archangiaceae bacterium
TTCTTGTGCGCGTAGTCGAGCCCGCTGCACGCATCCATGATGATCCGCGCCACCAACGGCACCGGAATCGGCTTGTTCTTCGAGTCGGCCCGCTTCCACACCCGGCGCACGTCCTCGCCGTGGATGAACTCCATCGCGATGAAGTAGCTGTCGTCCTGAGCGCCGAGGTTGAAGATCTGGACGACGTTCGGGTGGTTCAGCCGGGCGGCGATCCGCGCCTCGTCGAGGAACATCTTGATGAAGTCGTCGTTCTCCGCCAGGTGGGGGAGGATCCGCTTCACCACCAGAAACTTCTCGAAGCCCTCCATGCCCTGCTGGCGGGCGAGAAAGATCTGCGCCATCCCGCCGGTGGCGAGCTTCTTGAGCAGTTGGTACTCGCCGTAGGTTTCGATCGACACGGGGAACACGCAAACCTAACCCCTTCGGATCTCCGGGGTCATGCGTTGCGTTGGAGAACCTAGAGGCGGCGTCTCACCCGGGTCTCACGCGTCTGCCGCATCAACCCCTCGAGATCGTCGAGCCTCGCCTTCAGCTCGGCCATCAGGCCTGGCTCGCGGTCGACCCGATCGAACAGGGCCAGCACTTCGTCGACCCGCTCCTCGATGAACTCGGCCCGCTCGGGGCTGATCCGCCGCAACAGCATGTCCGCGCCCGCCTCGATCAACACCCGCATCACCGCGTCGCGGTTGTCCAGCGGCTCCTCGGCGCGGCGACCCTCGCCCTTGATCAGCGTCAGCTTCGGTTTGTTCGCAAGGGGAAGCTCGAGCTGGCGGGTGTCTTTGATCATGCGAACGACAATACGGAGCGGGAACGCGAGGGGAATTTTTACAGCCCGCTAGAGGCCGTATCATCGCTGTAGCACCGCCGCGGTCGCAATCGCGCCGAGGCCGATTTGTCGCACCCTGGCGGCGTTTTGGCGCCGGCGGCCCAAACTGCCGGTTGGCGCCCGGGCTGATCCGGCTCCAGACTGTCGGAGTGACGCTTGGCGTGTTGGTGGTCGACGACTCGGACTTCACCCGCGAGGCGCTGCGGCGCGCGCTCGAGACCGATCCCCGCCTGAAGGTCGTCGGCGAGGCCCGCACCGGCGAAGAGGCGATCGAGCAGGCGCGGCGGCTGCGGCCGAACCTGATCACCATGGATCTGACGATGCCAGGCATGGGCGGCCTCAAGGCGATCGGGCAGATCATGCGGGAGCGCCCGGTTCCGATCGTGGTGATCTCCGAACGCGCGTCGTCCCCCAGCCACGATCTCAACGTCGAGGCGATCTCCGCCGGCGCGGTGGAGTTGGTCTCGAAGAGCGAGGTCTTCGGGGGCGAGCTGCAGCTGTTGACGCGGTTCACCGAGCAGATCCGCCAGCTCGCCGAGGCGGGCCTCGCTCCGGCACGGGCGCAGGCGATCAAGGCGCGAGCGCCTCCGAAGAGGAGCGTCGAGCCGCCGCTGCTGGTGGGCCTGGGCGCCTCCACCGGTGGGCCGCGCGCGCTGGCCCAGGTCCTCAGCGGCCTGCCCGCCTCGTTCCCGGTGCCGATCGCCCTGGTGCAGCACATGGCGAGCGACTTCTTCGACAGCTTTGTCCGTTTCCTCAACGGCCGCTCGAAGCTGAAGGTGGTGATCGCCACCCACGGGGCGCGCGCCCTGCCCGGCACCGTCTACCTCGCCGCCGGGGACCGGCACCTGACGATCGATCGCAACCTCAACTTTCGCCTCGCCGAGGCCGAGCCGGACGCGCTCCACTGCCCCTCGGTGGACGCGCTGTTCGAGTCGATGGCCGACGCGCTCCACGGCCGCGCGGTAGGGGTGCTGATGACGGGAATGGGCGCCGACGGCGCCGCCGGGCTGCTGGAGCTCAAGCGCAGCGGCGCGCGCACGGTGGTGCAGGACGCCGCCTCCTGCGCGATCGCGGGGATGCCTCAGGCGGCGCTGGAGCTCGACGCAGCCGAGGCGGTGGTGCCGCTCGCCGGCCTCGCCGCGTACCTCACCCAGGAAGCGGGCGAAGCGCCGGCGCCCGGGCCGGGGGTGAAGAAGCGGATCCTGATCGTCGACGACAGCAAGGTGGCGCTCGAGGTCAGCCGCCACGCGCTCGAGGGCGCGGGCTACGAGGTGCGCACGCTCGAGAACCCGCTGATGGTGGCGATGCAGCTGCGCAAAGAGCCAGTGGACCTGGTGCTCGTCGACGTCAACATGCCGGCGGTGAAGGGCACGCAGGTGGTCGAGGTGCTGCGGGCGCACGGGCTGAACGCGGCGCCGGTGGTGCTCTACTCCGACCTCGACGAAGCGACGCTCGCCGAGCGGACGAAGCAGTGCGGCGCCGCCGGCTGGATGACGAAGAGCTCAGACGAACGGGCCTTCTTGCGCTCGGTTGCCCAGTGGCTGGGTCGACGCTGACCCGCCTGTCGTTCTTCTACCCACCCAGCGGGTCGTGATTTCTGCCCTTTGTTGCTGGCACCTCGGGTGCAAACCCCGGTGATCACCATGAAATCCACCGACCCCTCCGACGACGCGCAGACCGTCCTCTCGCCCCGGATCCAGGTCGAAACGCGCCCGTCGATCTCCCAGGCGCTGGCGATGGCGGTGGAGAACGCTGCCCCGCTTCGCTCGTCTGCCCGCGTTCAGCTGAAGACCGAGGTCGACTTCAGCAGCGACTCCAACTTCTACAGCGGGTTTTCGACCGACGTCGCCGACGGGGGCCTCTTCATCGCCACCTTGAGCCTGCTGCCAGTGGGGAGCGTGGTGGCGCTGAAGTTCACCATTCCCGGGGCGGGAGAGGTCGAGGCGAAGGGCGAGGTGCGTTGGGTGCGCGCCCTCGACGACCGCGCGCCCTACGTCTTTCCGGGAATGGGCGTGCGCTTCGTCGACCTGACGCCGCAGTCCCACGCGCTGATCACCGCGTTCGTCGCGCAGCGCGAGCCGATGTTCTTCCCGGAGTAGGGCTTCAAGGCAGCGGCCGGGCGCCGCCCGATGGGTTACCGCCCGCGCTGACCCAGCCACGCGTCGCGGGCGCCACCCCGGGCACCTCGAACATCCGCAGCCTCGGCAACGGGTTGTGGGTGCAGTTGCGGCATTCGATCTGCTCCACGACCGCCCAGCGTCCGTTTAACAGTGCAGCGGCGGAGCTGTAGCGGGTGTAGCCGAGCGTGCCCATCGGCCCGGGCGGGATCTCGCAGGCGAAGCGCTCGGCGCCGGAGTTGGTCAGGGCAAAAAGCTTGCTCACCGCGAGGTTGGCGCTGGCGGCGAGGAGGATGTCGCCCTGCCGCTCGAACGCGGAGTCGGAGACCGCGACATAGTTGGTGACGCCACTGGTGCTCGCCACCGGCGTCTCCCAGCTCGCCGCCGAGGCGCCGGGCGCAAACGAGACCACGTCAACCTCGGCGTAGGAGGGGACCTTGCACTCGCACGCCTCGCAGCACCCGTAGCTCATCGGCTGGTGGACGAAGGTCCGCGCGGTCGAGCCCATCAGCACGTTGCGCATCGGAGAGCCCTCGGGTGCGGTCGCCCGCAAGCTGCCGTCGAAGGCCGACCGGACCTCGCCGCGGCGCAGGGTGACCTCGCCGTTGTAGGCCGCGATCGGCGTCGGCTCGCCCTGTACGTCGAGCCGGAACCGTTCAACGCCCGCGGGGCTGAGCGAGAACAGCTGTGGGCCCGGGCCGGTGACCCAGGCGCCGAGGAAGAGGTTGTCGTGCTCGTCGACGACGCCGCCACTCGTCTGAGCGGCGAAGAAGCGCCGCGCCACGACCGCGCCGGTGCGGGAGTCGACCTTGAGCAGCGCGTCCTGCCGCGCGACCGAGCCCTGTGGGTCGGCCAAGCTGCGCTGGATCACCGCGTAGATCTGCCCGCTGGCGTCGGCGACCAGGAAGCGTACGGAGTGTTGATCGGCGAGGTCCGGCCCGCCCTGCAGCGCGGCCGGAAGCGCCAGCGTCCACTCCAGCGCCCCGGTGCCCGACGACACCGAGCCCAGATCGGCCCCGAGGGCGTAGACGAGATGGCCGCCAGCGAGGAGGTGGGGAATTGCGAGGCTGGAGACGGGCAGCTCGGGGAGCACCTGCTGAAAGCGGATCGCGCCGTCGCGGGTGACCGAGGTGGCGGAGCAGGTGTCGATCAAGCCGCCGATGCCGCACTCGAACCAGTACAGGTTCTGCACCGAGTCCATCACCCCCCGGAAGCTCGGCAGCGGCCCGGGGAAGGCGTAGCTCCACGCCTCGACCAGCGGCCTGGCTTCCGGCTTCACGCACTGCTGCTGCTGGCAGGTTCCCGCGCCCTGGCAGGCTGTGACCGGGCTGCAGACGGCTCCGTCGGGGACCGCCACCGCTTTGCAGCTGCCGCCCAAGCAGATCTTGGCGGTGACGCAATCGGCAGGGCCGCAGGCGGCGCCGTCCTGGGCGTCGCGCTCGACGCAACCGACGCCGGGATCGCAGCTGGCGACCTTGCACGGATCGGACGGCGCGCCGCAGACCTTCGGGTAGTGAACGCAGCCGCCGCCCGGCTGGCAGGCGTCGTCGGTGCACGGATCGGTGTCGGAGCAGTCCCGCGCGCTGCCGACGCACATGCCCTTCGAGCAGGAGCCGCCCTCGAGGCACGCATTGCCCGAGGTACATTCCGCGCCGTCGGCCGCGGTGGCCTCGACGCAGGAGACACCGTCGAAGGTGCTCAGCCGGCAGTCGGCGGAAGGGATGCACACCGGGACCCCGGCGACTTCCCCGTCGAGCGCCACCTCGAACGTGTGGACGCCGTCGCCCAGCGTCAGCCTCCCCGAGGCCGGGCCGAGCTCGGTCGCGACCAACGTCACCGCCAGCTCGACCTGTGCGCCGCCGGGGACGAGCACCGACTCATCGGCCAAGAAGGGAGCCTCGGTCGCCACCGTCAGCCGCCGATCGCTGCGCGAGCCGTTGCGGAGCCTGAGCGTCTTCGCCTTCGGAAAGCCGAGGTAGGCGGTCTGGAAGTGGAGCGCGCCGGCGGAGAGTTCGACCTCGCCGACGACCGTGCGAAGCCCGCCACGCTCGCAACCGCACAGGGCGAGCAGGCAGACGAGGACCCATCGGAGGAGGTTGCTCACGCGCGGCAGGCAGCAAACAATGGGCCACGAATGGCTGCGTCGAATCGGGCGGTTGGCGCAGGTTCCCCTCAGATTCCCGTGGGCACGTCCCGCTAATCTGGCGCTGCATCCGTCTGCTAGGGTCCGTCGAGATGACCGTCAAAGAGGGGCTGCAGCCGCTGTTCGATTGGCTGGTCGACGGAGTTCCGGGGACGAGGTCCCCGCTGGTGATTCTCGGCCGCATCGGCCGCGACCTGCGCGGCGCCGGAATTCCGGTCGATCGGATCGCTGCCTTCGTGCGGTCGCTCCACCCGCACGTCGCGGGGCGCCGCTTCACCTGGACCCCGCTGATGCAGGACGCGGAGGTCGCCGACCTGCCCTGGGCCGGGCTGCAGAGCAGCGCCTTCCTCAACAGCCCGCTGCCGAAGATCTACGAGACCGGGCTCGAGTACCGCACCTCGCTCGAGGGGGCGGCGCCGCTGGAGTTCATCGGGCTCGAGGATCTGCGCAAGGCGGGGATGACCGAGTTCATCGGGGCTCCGATGCGGTTCATCGGCTCGACGGTCAACGCGGTGACGTTCGCCACCAGCACCCCGGGCGGCTTCACCGAGGACCAGCGCGAGGGACTGCGTTGGGTGGTGCGGCCGCTGTCGCGCGTCGCGGAGACGCTGGCGCTGATGCGCACCGCGGTGAACCTGCTCGACACCTATGTCGGCCGCAACGCGGGCGAACGAATCTTGAGCGGGAAGATTCAGCTCGGAGACACCGAGAAGATCCGTTGCGTCATCTGGTTCTCGGACCTGCGCGGCTTCACCTCGATGTCCGGCGGAAAGTCCCCGGGGGACACGATCGCCGTGCTCAACGAGCTGTTCGAGTGCCAGGTGCCGGCGATCGAAGCCCAGGGCGGCGAGGTGCTGAAGTTCATCGGCGACGGGATGCTGGCGATCTTCGCCATCAACGACAAGAGCACCCCCGAGCAAGCGGCGCACGCGGCGGCCGAAGCGTCGGTGCGGGCGTTCGCGGCGCTCGACAAGCTCAACATCACCCGGACCGCGCGGGGCGCCGAACCGATAAAGTTCGGGCTCTCGCTGCACGTCGGCGAGGTGGCGTACGGAAACATCGGCGGAGCGAACCGGCTGGACTTCACCGCGATCGGCGCGGCGGTGAACCTCGCTTCGAGAATCGAGGGCCTGACGAGCAAGCTGGGGAAGAACGCCCTGCTCAGTGAAGAGGTCGCCCAGCTGCTCAGCCGCCCCACCCGCTCGGTGGGCAAGTTCGAGCTCAAGGGCGTGGCCGAACCCCAGTCGGTCTTCGAGCTGGCCTGACGTCTCGACCGCTTTGACGGTCGGGCCGGCCTCACCTATGCATCAGGCCGTGCCCCTGGTGATGACCCCAGCCGACCGTGCCTCGACCTGGCGGGAGCGGACGCGACGTTTCGGAGCGTTGCCGCTGTCGCTGCTGGGGCATGCCGCCGCGGTTGGGACGTTCTTGCTGCTCTCGGCGTGGCTGTCGCACCCCAGGCCGCCCAGCCCGAAGAGCCACCCGGTGTCGATCCGCAGCATCGGCTCGCACCAGTGGGCCTCGAACCGGAACCTCACGCCCACGCCCGGCCGTTCGATGCCTGAGCGCCCGATGCCGATGCTTAAGGGCCAGGTGGTCGACGTGGCGCCCGGCAACAACCGGGAATCGGCGGACGCGAAGTACCTCGCGGAGACGGCCAACACGGTGAAGAAGGAGACGCGGGCACGGGAGCAGACGGCGCTCTACAGCCACGCGACGCCGAAGACCTCGGCCACGCCGATGGCGCAGGCGGTGGCGAAGGGCCAGGTCGGGGGCCGCGCGGCGCCGGCAATCGCGGGGGTGCGCGCGCTCGATCGGCTCGACAACCTCTCAGGCTTCAAGCCCCGACTGAGCCAGCTGATGCAGGAAGCGACGGTGGGCAAGGAGGAGTCGCACCTCGACTCGCCCGACCGCGCGGGG
>JAYVRT010000264.1:0-7005 GCA_043776025.1 Archangiaceae bacterium
GAAGGCCCCCGCGCGGGTGACGCTGGGCCGACTGCTGCGCCTGGCCAGGCCCGAGCGCCGATCGCTGGCGATCGGCACCGTCTTCCTGATCATCGGCGCGGCGATGAACCTCGTCTTCCCGCAGATGATCCGCTTCATCATCGACGAGGTCGCGGGAGGGATGCTCGACGTCTCCTGGGCGGTGAAGGACCAGCCCCAGACGCCGGGGCAGCCGCCCGGCGAGTTCACCGTGGTCGCGACCAGCCTCTCCGACCCGACGAAGTTCGCCAGCGCCAGGGTGGACGTCGGCACCGCCCCGGTCGGCGCGGTGAAGATCAGCGCCCCCGACGCGGCGATCCTCTCCGGGCGCCACTCGAAGGCCGCGGTCGACCGTGAGGCGATGAAGATGGCGGCGATCTTCGCCATCCTCGGCGTCTCGATCGCGCTGCGCTACGTCCTCTTCTCGAACTCCGGCGAGCGGGTGGTGGCGAAGCTGCGCGGCGATCTGTTCGCGAGCCTGATGTCGCAGGAGATTGCGTTCTTCGACGCCCAGAAGACCGGCGAGCTCACCAACCGGCTCTCGGCCGACACCACGGTGCTGCAGAATACGGTGTCGGCGAACATCTCGATGGCGCTGCGCAACTTCGCCGCCGCCGCCGGCTCGCTGGGCCTGCTCTTCTACACTTCGCCGACGTTGACCGGGCTGATGCTGCTGATCGTGCCCACGGTGGCGCTCGCGGCGGTGACCTACGGCCGCAAGGTCCGCAAGCTGTCGAAGGAAGTGCAGGACTCGCTCGCCCAGTCGTCCGAGGTGGCGGAGGAGTCGCTGTCGGGGGTCCGCACCGTGCGCTCGTTCGCAGGCGAGGAGGCCGAGGTCTCCCGCTACCGGGGCGCGGTGGACGCGTCGCTGCAGCTGGCGTTCCGGCGGATCCGGCTGACCGCGACGTTCATCGGCGCCGCGTCCTTCGCCACCTACTTCGCCGGGGTGGTGGTGTTCTGGTACGGCGGCCGGATGGTGATTGACGGGGAGATCTCGCTGGGCGGGCTGGTCTCTTTCCTCTTCTACACCGGGCTGATGGCGGGCTCGCTCGCCGCGCTGAGCGACCTGTGGGCCGACTACAACCGTGCCGCCGGCGCCGCCGAGCGGGTCTTCGAGCTGCTCGAGCGCACGCCGAAGATCTCCTCCGAAGGGGGCAAGGTGCTGCCGGCGCTCGAGGGGCGGGTGTCCTGGGAGAAGGTGGACTTCGCCTACCCCACTCGGCTCGACATGCCGGTGCTCCGGCAGTTCGACCTTCACTTGAAGCCGGGCGAAGTCGTGGCGCTGGTCGGCCCGTCGGGCGCGGGCAAGTCGACGATCGCCTCGCTGCTCTACCGGCTCTATGACCCGCAAGGCGGCCGGGTGCTGCTCGACGGCGTGCCGCTGTCGGAGCTCGATCAGCACTGGCTGCGCCGGCAGATCGGCGTCGTCGCCCAGGAGCCGCTGCTGTTCTCGACCACGGTGGCGGAGAACATCCGCTACGCGCGCCCGACCGCGACCGACGCCGAGGTCGAGGCAGCCGCGAGGACGGCCAACGCCCACGGCTTCGTCACCTCGTTCCCCGAGGGGTACAAGACCCTGGTCGGCGAGCGCGGGGTGCAGCTGTCCGGCGGCCAGAAGCAGCGGGTGGCGATCGCCCGAGCGGTGCTCAAGGATCCGAAGCTGCTGATCCTCGACGAGGCCACGAGCGCGCTCGACGCCGAGAGCGAGCACCTGGTGCGCGAGGCGCTCGAGCGGCTGATGAGGGGCCGGACCACACTGGTGATCGCCCACCGGCTCTCCACGGTGCAGGGCGCCGACCGGGTGGTGGTGCTCGACGGCGGCAAGGTCGCCCAGGTCGGCACCCACGCCTCGCTGGTGGGAGAAGAAGGGATCTACAAGCGCCTGGTCGAGCGGCAGTTCGCCGCCGCCTGAGGGCCCCCGGAGCCTCGCGCCAGGCCTCTGGGGCGCTGGCCTGCTCCCACGAACAGCGCGTCGGGAAGCCGCGATCGTCCTTCGGCTGGATGAAGCCACGGCCGTTGCAGAGAGGACACTTCGCGGGCGGGGGCGGGTGGGTCGACGACGTGCGCAATCGAGCGGAAGCCACGCTCCTCGGTGCGCTTGCCAGAGCGACCCGGATTCGTGCAGGGCTCCTGTACACGCGAGGTGACACCTGGCTTCGGCGGCCGACAGTCTGCCCGGCCAGTTCCGCGGAATTGCGGGCCCCGGCAGTGGCACCCGGGCTGCAATCACGGAAGGCATGACCACGCACTCCATCTCAAGGAAGTTCTCGGCGGCCGCGGCGGATGGCCGGATCACCAGGAAGGAGATGGCCGGCGTCCTCGCCGAAGCCAGGAAAGGCGGGGTGAAGCCGGACGAGAGGGCCGCCCTGGAGCGGGCGATGGCCCGCTTCAAGGACCACTTCGACGGCGACCCCGGCAAGCAACTGCCGTCGGCGTTTGAGACGGGCGCCCGCCCGCTCTACAACCAGTTCCTGCGTTCAGCCTCGAAGGATCCGAGCGACACCTACAACCACCGGCTCCCGTCGACCCGCGCCGACGCCGGCAACCGGCTTGGGCAGGGCAAGCCCACCTGCGGCAAAGAGTTCCCGGTGACTGGCAAGCCCACCGTCGTCGATGGAACCGGCGGGTCGCGCGGGACGCTCGAGAGCTCCAAGGTGCAGATCAACTACGGCCAGAAGAAGTTCATCAACGGCGAGTGGTACGTCTACGGATTCGCGTTTCGCCTCAAGAACGCTGCCGGGCAGTCGGTGCCTGCTTCGGGCTGGCTTCCCGAAAAGAGCATTCCCTCGCCGGAGGTTCGGCAGATGGGAATCGTCGACGCGTTGCGAGCGCCGGACAACAAGGCAGGCAAGGTGTTCCAAATCGCCGGTGCGTCGGCCAGCCGTTACCCCGCGAACGCAAAGATCGTGAAGAACCCTGACCCGAGAGAAGGAAACGCCGCGCCCGGCGACTACCTGACGCGACCCGGCGGCGTGGTGAACATCCTCTACGCGACGCCAGGCCACGGCGGCGTCTCGAATGACACGCTCCCAGTGGGCCAGGGCGTCAAGTTCGTGCCTTCCGACGTGAAGCCCCAGCAGGTGGTGGTCTACGTGCCGGACGGCGCCGGCAAAGGAGGTTACCGGGACTCCGGCATCCGTCAGGAGTTCATCTACGGGCGCAGCGTCGGCGCCGACGGCAGCAGCCGCTACGGCTGGATCTGCAAGGACAACCTGCAGGCCGCGTAGCTCTTGCGAAGGGCTTGGCGCTCTGGGTGGCGCTGGGTGAAGCGAAGGCGTAGACGACGGAGCAATGAAGACGATCCTCGTCACCGGAGCGACCAACGGCATCGGTCTCGAGGCAGCGGTCGCGTTCGCGCGGCAGGGCCACCGCGTGGTGATGGTGGGCCGCGATCCCGCGCGCACCGAGGGGGCGGTGGCGCAGGTGAGACTCCGTGCACAGTCCACCCAGGTCGACGCGCTGCTCGCCGACTTCATGTCACTTGGGGACGTGCGCAAGCTCGCGGCCGCGTACCGCGCGAAGTACGACCGCCTCGACGTGCTCGTCAACAACGCCGGGACCGTGTTCAGCGCGCGCACGCTGACCGTAGACGGGTTCGAAGCGACGTTCGCGGTGAACCACCTCGCGTCGTTTCTGCTGACGCTTCTCTTGTTGGACCTGGTGGTGAAGAGCGCTCCGGCCCGCATCGTCAACGTGTCTTCGGAGAACCACTACAACGGCACGCTCGACTTCGAGAACCTCGGCTACGAGAAGGGCGGGTACTTCATCATGAGCGCCTACTCGCGCTCGAAGCTGGCGAACGTGTTGTTCACGCGCTCGCTCGCGAAGCAGCTCGAGGGCAAAGGGGTGACGGTGAACGCCGTGCACCCAGGCGGCGTCCGCACCCACATCTGGTCGCACGCGCAGTGGTACGCGCGGCCGTTCCTCTGGCTGTATCAACGCATGCTGCTCACCCCTGAGCAGGGCGCACAGACGCTCGTACACCTGGCGACGAGCCCGGAAGTGGAAGGGCAGACGGGCCTGTACTTCGAGAAGAACAAGCCGCTGGAGGCAGCGAAGCTCGCGAAGGATGAGGCGCTGGCCGCGAAGCTCTGGAGCCAGACCGAGCGCATGGTGGGTCTGCAAGCCTCGGCCTGAGGGCGCCTCAGTCGTTCGCGCCCGTACGAAACCACTCTCCGAAACGCTCGCCCAGCATCAGGGTGGGCAGGTTGGTGTTCACCGAGGGAATGGTGGGAAACAAGCTCGCGTCCGCGACCCACAGTCCCGAGACTCCCCGGACGCGCCCGCGGCCGTCGACCGCGTAGAGGGGATCGCCCTCGGGCCCCATCGGCACCGTGCCGCACAGGTGCAGCGCCGAACCGCTCGAGCGGCCCACCCACTCGTCGAGCAACGGGCGATGGGACAGCACCGACTCGGAAGGCCACAAGGGGTCCGCCAGACCGCGCATCGCCCGCGAGGCCGCGCAGAGCCAGGCGACCTCCAGGCCCTCGGCGGCGCGCGCGCGGTCTCGCGCGTCGGTAAGCACGTTGCCCTCCATTCGCGGACTGGCGTGGGGATCCGCGCTCAGGAACCTGAGCGAACTGTGCGCGCGCGGCTTTCCCACGCACGTCATCAGCGTCAGGTACGGCACGGAGGACCCCGGCAGCTGCAAGAACGACCCCGGCTGCACGACCATGTCGTTGCCCGTCTGGCTGCTCTCCGAAGGGTATCGGAGCACCGTCTGAATCAACGCCGAGTTGACGTCGCAGACGCCGGGTCGCGGAACAAGCACGATCATCGCGCCGAAGTGATCGAGCATTCGGCGGGCAACGGCGGGGACGTCAGCGACGAGGGTGACTCCGAGCCGTTCGACCTCGCGCCGAGGTCCGACCCCGGACCGCATCAGAATTCCGGGCGTGGCGACGGCGCCCGCACACAAGACCACCCGGCTCGCCGGCAGCAGGTCGATTCGTCCGCGGGCCTCAACCTCGAGTGCCTCGACGCGGCGGTTGCGGATCACCACGCGGCGCACGAGCGTGTCGGCCCGGATCGAAAGGTTGCTGCGCCCTCGCACCGCGGGGGTGAGGTAGGCCCGCGCGGCGCTCACACGTTCCCCCTGCACCTTGTTCATCGCGTGCGGACCGTACCCGCCCGCGGTGGGGTCGTTGGTGTCAGCGCATGCAGGGAATCGCAGCTCGTCGCACCCGGCGAGAAACGCCGACTGCCACGGCGTCAGCTCGGCGTGCGGGTGCCGGCGAATGGGAAGGGGTCCGTCCTGGCCGTGCCACCGGTTGCGCACGTCGAGGTCGTTTTCGAGCCGCTTGAACGCGGGGAGACAGCGCTCCCAGGACCAGTCAGGTAACCCGAGGGCGGCCCATTCGTCGTAGTCCGCGGGCTGACCCCGCAGGGCGATGCAGGTGTTTACCGCCGACGAGCCGCCGACGACACGCCCGCGGGGCTGGGGGAGCGTGGGTGAGCCCGTCCTCGGGCGGTAGCGATAACCCCAGTCGTGCGAGCTCAGCGCATTGCGTGTTCCGTCGCGCAGGTCGGGCGGCACGCGCAACGGGTCGGGGTAATCGGGGCCGGCCTCGAGGAGCACAACCTGACGGTCGGGGTTCTGGGTCGTTCGCGCGGCGATGACTGCGCCTGAAGAGCCCGCGCCGACGACGAAGGTGACGCTAGGATCGTGCGCCATCACGCGACTGGGTGGGCAGTGATTCAGGGTCGGCGGGAATGGCTTTGATTGCTCTGGAGGTATTTCGCAGGAGCGCCGCGACCGCGCCGGTAACGCTGGGCTCAACGGTGGAGTGATAGAATGACGCGCGCGGCAGCTGCGCCCGGAGCCGACGGTGCGCGACGCCGAGGTTGTGATACGGAATCGCGGGGAACAAGTGGTGCAGTGCGTGGTACCGGAGCCCCAGCGGGCAGGGCAGCTCGATGAGCACCGGCATGCCTTCGAGATTGATGGAATCGAGCAACTGTTCCGTGATCGTCAGCTCCTGCCCCGACCCATTGGCAAATCGGTGAGCCAGCAGAGTCCGCAACGAGTTCACGACAAACATCACCACCATCAAACCATACAAGTGAAAGAAGAAACCGGGGCTTACCGTGCCCGTCCACAACAAGCTGCCCAGGCAGGCCACCCAGATAAAACAAAGACATTCCTGCACGTGCCAGTTTCGCAGGTCCTTCCCGGTGGGAATTCTGCGCGGCAGTTCCCGTCGAAGCGTCACGGCCGAGGCGTGAGCCATGACATACCTGCGCAGGCGGGGGTGGATGAACGACAGCGGAGCGATCAACCCGAAGCGAAGAAACTGCGACGCCGGCATGAGCAGCGATTGAGACACATACCAGACAGATTTCCACAGCGGCGATGCCCCGAAGGGAAGGTATTCACCGTCGTTCGCAGTGCCGTAGAAGGCCCGGGTGTGATGTTGCAGATGAACGCCCCGGTACAAGAACGACGGAAGCACGTACGGCGTGCCGAAAAGCAGGTTCCAGACCAGCGAGAAGCCCGGGAGATCGGCGCGGCCCTGGTGGGTGAGCTCGTGAATGAAGAGAATGCCGCGGTAAGAAGCGAAGACGCACACGACCAGACTCGCGAGCGCGACGGGGAAAGAACGACCCCAGAACAGCTCCGTCAACGCGAACGAGCCCCACGAGATCACCGCTGTGCCGAGCAGGTCGGCCCAATAGATCCACGGGTTGACGCGGAAACAGTCCGCCACGATCAGCCTCAGTCCCCTCAGGGATTCTTGCGCCTCCATCCCGTCCTCGCGCGGGCACATGAGCGCAAGGGGTGGACCACCGCTCGGTTCAGAGCGTTGGTCCATGTTCCCCACGACACTGGAGCGATGCCGTGGATCCGCCAAAGGGCTTGTACGGATCTGCACGGTGCTTCTCGATCTTGGCAATGAAGGGGAGCTCGCTGGAAGACTCTGCCTTGACCGTGGCCGGCACCCGATCGGCGCTTGAAGAGCCGCGATACCCATTGTAGATGCCGATCGA
>JAYVRT010000265.1:0-26965 GCA_043776025.1 Archangiaceae bacterium
GGCGCCCTCGGCTTCGTTGGGATCAACTCCGAAGGTCGCCGGCGGAACCGCCGCGGCGCGCGCACCCTCGGCGTCGTTGGGGTCAACTGGGAAGGTCGCTGGCGGAGGAACCTGCCCCGCGGGAGGAGCCTCCGCCGACGCAGGCGTCTGCCACGACGGCGTCTGGGCGACGTCCTTACCGGTGGCCTTCGCCTCGGCCTGCTCGTCCCAGAACTTCGGGTGCACCTGTGCCCGAGGAGGAGCCGCCTCCGCCTGTGCGGCCGGGGGAGCGGCGGCCGGAGCGGCAGCGTTTGGTCCCTCGCTGAGCGCGGAGATCAGCACCTTCCGCCGTGCGTGGTAGCGCGCCGACAGGTACTCGCGCGCCCTTTCCGCCACCGCGCGTGCGTCCCACCCGTCGAGCTCTTCGACGAGCCAGAGCACGTGGGCGAGCTCGGCTTCGATCTCCGCCTTCGGGCGCGAGATGAGCTTCCCGCCACAAATCACGCAGAACCGGGCTGTCCCCAACCGCTCGACCCGACAGGGCTCGCAGTACATGGCCCCACTACACTTCAGGTCGCGTGCCGATGGACAACTGGTTGAGGGGTCCGGGTGCGAAAAAAGGAGTTGCGCCGCTGCTTGCGCAGGGCGTCACCGCCTCGTCAGTGCGAGCCGCCCGGGGTGAGCACCAGCGGGACGGCGATTTCCTGCTCGCTGCCCAGCGACGGTAGCCGCAACGTCTTGCCGGTGCGCACCAGGCAGTCCACCGACTCGCGCGGAATCGTCGCGTCCTCGACGCGGGCGGAGATCACCTTGCCAGTCCTGCCCACCACCAGCGTCAGCTCGACCTGCCCGGTGGCCGACGGGTTCGCCTTGAGCCACTTCTCGTAGCAGGCGCGCAGCTTCGGCCGCTGCTCCCTGAGCGCACGCTGAAGCTCGGCGATCGCGTCTTCGGAGGGCGGCGGCGCGTCCTTCTCCGGCTCGGCGCGCGCCGGCTGTTTGAAGTGGGTGTCTCCACCGGCGACGAGCTCGACGAAGCTCTCGCGGCTCGGCTGACCCGGCACATGGGTGCGGAGCTTGTGGCGCCCGAGCGCGAGCAGCAGCGAGGCGGGCGTCCCGCCGATGCGCTGGCCGTCGACGTCGAAGTTGGTTCCCGCGGGCAGGTCGGAGAGGTCGAGCTTCGCCCACGGCTGCTTCGGAGCAGACGCGAACGGGTACGGCGCCGGCTCATTCCCCGGCGTCGCAAAGGCGCCCGCGAGCGGCAGCGGAATCTTCAGCTGCGCCGGCGCGCTGAGCGTCACCGCGCCCCGCATCGCCGAGTCGGACCCGACGCGGACCTGGCCGCGGAGCACGTCCACCACCACCTCGGCGGCGGTGCGGTTGACGACGAAGGCGGAGTCAGAGCTGCTGACCCAGGCGCCCGCCTCGACGACGACCTCGGCCGCGGCATCGACGGCGAGCAGCCCTTCCTCGAGGCGGGCGGTCGCCGGACCCCCGAACTGGGCCGCACCCATCAGCTCGAAGCGCCCGTCGTGGGTCGCATCGAAGAGGACCACCCGCCCGCGGCGCGCGTCGACCGCATCGCCGGTCTTCACGGACTCGCCCGCGACCAGCGCGGACCCGTTCTTGCTGACTTGCCCTTCGACCACCACCGCGAGCAACTGCACCGCGGCGACGGCGAGGGGAGTCTTCACCGGCTCCTCGATGTGGGTCGCGATCGGCGTCACCACCGCCGCCTTCGACTCGAGCAGCCGGGGCCCCGCGACCACCGCCACCAGCCCGGCGGCGACGGCGAGGATCATCCAGTTCGAGCGCAGCTGGGCCAGGACCAGGCCCCAGGCGGAGACCGGCGTCTGAAGCTCGCCCATCACCTTCGCCTCGACCCGACGGAAGGCGGCGTCGGTGAGGGTGAAGTCCTTCATTCCCTTGAGCAAGGCACGGCGGGCGCGCGCGGTCGTCACCGCTTTGCGGCACTCGGCGCAGTCGGCCAGGTGTGGATCCGTGCCGGCCGACGCGGCGATCGCTTCGAGCTGCTCGGGGGCCAGGTGACTCATGACTTGCCCTCGTCTTTGAAGAACTCGGCGAGGGCAGGATCCGCGGCGGCGAGCTTCTCGAACTCGCGGCGCGCGTAGAACAGCCGGGTGCGGACAGTGAGGATGTTGGTGTCGAGGACCTCGGCGATCCCCGCGGCTTCCATGCCCCGCAGGTCGTGCATCACGAGCACCGCGCGCTTCTTCGGCGAGAGGTTCTCCAGCAGCGCTTCGACCCGCTGCTGCCGTTCGGCGGAAAGGCAGTTCTCGCCCGGGCCGGCGGCGGGGTCGACGGTCTCGGGCAGCTCCTCGACGATGTCGAGGCGTGAGCGGGTCTGCTTGCGCCGGGCCTTCATCGCGACGTGAACGGTGACCCGGTAGAGCCAGGTGGTGAACGCGCTGCGGCCCTCGAAGCGTTTGATCGATCGGAAGACCTCGATGAAGACTTCCTGCAGCGTGTCCTCGAGATCCGAGCGCGGCACGAGGAAGGCGAGCTGGCTGGCGACCTGGCGTTGGTGCTTGGTGTACAGCTGCCGGAACGCGGCGGTGTCGCCGGCCTTCGCGCGGGTCAGCAGATCAGTTGCTGGCGTCTCCGCCGCGTCGGCCATCGTCCCGGCGTGTAGCGCTGCGGTGCCACTGGAGTCCACAAAGAGCATCTGCAGCTTGGGTTCCCACCCGCCGACGGCCCATTCAGACGCTGGCCGCAGCCTTCGAGGTGTCAGAGGACTCGCACGCGAGGTGTCAGAGACCTCGTACGGGTTTCCTCAGGTCTTCTGGGTGTTTGCAGCCCGAAAACGGATTCAGGTCTTCCGCAACCCGACCACTTCGCCGTAGCCGCCGGGGATGAAGAAGTCCGAGAAGCGCAGGCCCATGATTCGCAGCGCGGTGGTCGTCATGTCCGCCGCGCGGGGGATGCGCTTTCCAGGCTGGCCGTTCTCCTCGATCAGATCCACCGGCACGCCCCCGCCCAGCGGCGTGGTGTAGCTGCCGACCTGGCGGTTCGCGGCGACTCCCCCGCCGACGAAGGTCACCGAGGTGAACGGGTGGTGATCATCCGGATACGCCCA
Organism: Archangiaceae bacterium; assembly: GCA_043776025.1. Taxonomy (GTDB): domain Bacteria; phylum Myxococcota; class Myxococcia; order Myxococcales; family Myxococcaceae; genus JAYVRT01. Next base: position 3,074 of record JAYVRT010000265.1, read on the forward strand.
GCTGCCCGCGTTCGCCTGGCTCTGCCCCGACGGCCAGGAGCGCGCGAACTCGCTGAAGATCAACACCAGCGTGTCGTCGAGCAACGTCTTCCCCGGCTTGCCCGGCGCCGGAGAGTTCTTCAGCTCGCCGAGGAACCGCGCCACGCAGTCCATCGCCGCCCGTCCGTGGGCGCAGCTGAAGTGCACCCCGTAGCTGCCGTTGTGGGTGTCGAAGTAGGGGCTGGGCACAACGGTGTGAATCGCCGAGGTGAGATCCGACTTGAGCAGCCGCAGCGTCATCTCCAGCGGCGCCTCGAGCGCGTTCTGATGGAAGTTCGCCAGCCCGAACGAGTACGCGAACGGGTTCATGAAATAGCCGGCCATGTACGGCGGCCGGTTGGTCGAGAGGGAGTCGACGCCCTTGAGTCCTTCGAGCACGTCGGTGACGTTCGCCGCCAGCGCCCGGCTCACCGACCCGAGCGTGCCGTGCAGCCCCTCGAGGAACGCGTCGACCTTCGCCGTCGAGCGCCCCGCGAACTTGCGCGCCTGGGCGAAGCTGAACTCCTCCAGCGCCGTCGCCTGGAGGTTCGACCCGGTGGGCATCCCCCGAAAATCCAGCTCGGGCACGGGCGAGCGCGCCTCGAGATCCTTCCACCACCAGTTGTCGGTGGACTTCGCCGACAATGACGGCCGCAGCGCGTCGATCGACGGCACGAGAATCGGCGCCGCGTGCGACGGCAGCCCCTTCGCCACCGGCAGGCCGTTGCCGTCGATCGCCACGCACGGCAGCGGCCGGGTGTCCTTGAAGCGCTCGAAGAGGTGGTTGGCGACCACCGACTGAATCGCGGGCGCGCGGTAGTCGGAGCCGGCGACCCCGCACATCGCGGCGATGTACGCGCTCTGGTGGGCGTTGGTGCCCTGGTCGATGCCGTGGAGCACGCTGGTCTGGGCCTGGAGGCCGTAGTGCTGCCAGCCGTACATCATCGGGGTGAAGCGCCCGGTGCGGTTCGCGGGGTTCGCCGGGTCCCATGACTTCCAGGTCCGCAGCGGCTTGTAGGCGCCGTTGGGCGCGGCGAGGTCGACCAGCTCGCTGGCCTTGAAGAAGACCGGCTCACCCGCGTAGTCGCTCGCCGGCGGCACCGCTTTGTCGACCGCCGCGTCGTCCTGCCCCCACCAGATCATCTGCGGCCGGTACCCGCCGGTGAGGTACAGCGTCACCAGCTTCGTCGGCGCGTCGGAGGCGGTCTGGGCGAAGGCCTTCCCCCGAAGCAGGTTGAAGCGCTCGAGCAAGGCGAGCTGTCCCGCTCCCAGGCCCCACTGCAGCAACTGTCTCCGGGTCGAGCGCATCGCGTGCCTCTTAAAAAGTCAGCCACTGGGGGTGCCGGACGAAGCTGGCGCAGACGCCGACCCAGGCGGCGTGGGTGTTGGCGGCCTCGAGCTTCAGGTACAGCGCGTAGAGCGCGTCGGCCTCCGCGGGCTCCGCGGGCGTCCCGAGCATCCGCAGCTGCAGCGCCGCGAGGTTCTGTTTGATCTCCACCGACCGGGTGGCGCTCTTGTCGGCGAGGGTCACGTAGCGCAGCACCGCCTTGTTGCCCGGCTTGTCGATCGCCAGCGAGCACCAGGCCTGGGAGACCTGCACCAGGGTCTGCATCGCGGAAGGCGCGAGCGTCTTGTCCCGCCCGCGCAGGCTCAGCGTGTTCGGGCCGCCGAGCGAGAGGAACCGTTCTCCGGCGCGGGCGTCGGAGACGTACTGGTGGGAGATGCCCGGCGCGGGATCCACCGGCCAGACGCCGAGCTTGCCGCCGCGGAAGGTAAACTCCTCGTCGCGCCAGGTCGGGCGGCTGGTGTCGATGAAGTCGTCGAGCGTCAGCCCAAGCTGATCCATCAGCGAGCCGACCATCTCTTCGGCGGTGAGCCGGCGCACGGTGAACGCATCGGGCGAGGGCTCGACGGGGCCGGGCGGCGACGCCGGCAGGGTGCGGATCCATTCCTTGATTTGATCGAGCGTGACCGTCGACGCGCCGCTGCCGACGGCGTCCGCGAAGGTGATGCCGGTCGGCATCTGCTTGTACGTGCCCGGGCCGCGCCCTTCGAGCAGCTGCACCAGCAGGCTGTTCTGGGGATCTCCGGGGGTGATGTACTTCGGGTTCCACACCAGCCCGTTCTCGAACGCCTCGAGCGAGCCGAAGAACGGCCGGCTGCTGGTGGTGTGGCACCCGGCGCAGGCCTGCTGCAGCCCGAGGCGAAACGCGTCATTCTGATTCTCGGCGCAGGCGACACCTCCTCCCGCGCCGCCGGCGCCGCCGGAACCACCGCCGCCGCCCGTGCCTCCCGAGGAGATCGTCCCGGTGCAGCCGGCGAGCAGCGCGATCAACAGCAGCGCGCGCCTCACAGGCCCCTCCGGAACTCGGGCAGCGACAGCAGGTAGCGGACGAACGGCTTGACCTTGCGGTCGCCGTCCTTGAAGCGGGTCGCGAGCGCGTCGACGTAGCGGGCCTCGGCGGCAGGGTCGAGCGGCCGGCCGACGAAGCGCTCATAGAGCCGTCGCACCGCGCAGCGATCGAACTCTCCGGAAGCGACGAGGATCTTCCCGAAGCCCAGCGGCCCCATCGTCCCGTCGCCGTGCTGGCCGAGCAGGGTGTAGGTGGACGGCATCGTGTCGAGCATCACCGACTCGGGGTTGGCGGCGATGTCCGCGGGGGTGATTGGCGTCAGCACCGTGTTCGGCTTGAACGCGTCCTTCCACCGCGCCCATGGGCCGGAGTTGTACGGGTACTGGCCGGAGAGCTGCTGCGCGGTGATGCGGAAGCGGCCCACGCCGGGCATGAAGGGCCAGGGCACGTAGTAGGAGATCGCCGGGTTGAAGTCCCAGCGCCGGAAGAAGATCGCCGCCGGGTCGAGGGTGCGGTGGCAGTGGAGGCAGGTGCCGCTGGTCGCCGGATCTCCCGAGTAGTCGGGGAAGTGCTGATCCGAAGGCGGCGGGGCGAAGCTCATGCAGGCGAAGGTCTCGAGGAAGCGCGCCGAGCGGACGCGCTCGCGGGCGAAGGACGAGTAGCTGCCGACCATCGTCAGCACCCCGGCGGCGGGGACTCCCTTCGGCGCGGCGGTGGTGGTGAGCGGATCGAAGCTGTAGGCGCGATCGGCGATCAGGTACGGGTTGAGCGAATCGACCTGGAACTCACGCCAGGCGTTCGGGTCGTTGGGAGTCGGGTGCAGTGGATCGCGCGGCGAAGCGTCGCTGCCCGCCTTCCACCAGGTGGTGTTTTGATCGAGCTGGGACGCGCCGGTCATCCTCCCGATGCGGACGTAGAGCTGGCGCAGTGGGTTGTTGGCCACCGAGTAGTTGCCGACGACGAGATCGCTCAAGGGGCGGTCGTTCCAGATCAGGTGCGCGAACAGCCGCGCGGGCTCCTCGTACGGCTGGCGGCGGTGGCCGAACGGATCGTTGTTCGAGCCGGCGTTGAGGCCGACGAGCTTCGAGCACCAGACCAGGTTCGGGCCGCACCCACAGCCCTGAGGGAGCGCCGGGTCGTAGTAGCCGCCCTCGGCGATGCCGCAGTCGAGCATCTGGCCGGGCTTCGCGGGGTCCGGCACCTGGGTGACGTTGGTGCCCGCCTTGCCGACGACGGTGACGGTGGTCCCCGGCGCCCACCACGGCTCGACGGTGTTGACCAGCGCGGGAATCGCCGCTCCGCCGGCGTCCTTGTCGTCGCAGACGTTGACCGCCTTGTCCGAGGCGTATTCGCCCACCTGGTAGAGCGCGCCGGGGTGCGCCGTGCCGCCGCCGCAGACGAAGAGGTGGCCGGCGATGTCGCCCTGGTAGGCATCGCCGATCGCTCCGGTGGTGTACGCGCCGACGGGGATCCAGTCGTGCCCGAAGTCCACCATCCGCTGGTAGAAGGTCGGGGACGCGAGCGCGTCGTCGATCGCCTTCTGCAGCAGCGGCTCGCGCTGCGCTGGATCCGCGGCGAGCAGCGCCTCGTAGCTCGCGGCCGTCGGCGTGGTGCCGGTCAACGCCAGCTGCACCCGCCGCAAGACGCGGGTCGAGCCGAGCGCGTCGTTGGGCGTCAGCGGGGGAGGCTTGGGGGGACACAGCGGCGCCTGGGCGAACGCGGTCGCGCAGCACCAGACTCCCGCTGTGAGGACCGCCCGCAGAATCATCAAGGGAGTGCCGCTATCCAACAAGCCTGCCAGCGGTGAGGCCGCAGCGTTTCACAGGCTTGGCAGAAGGCCAACGACCGGGTTCGCGACAAGTGTGGGGCGTTGTCGCCCCCACTGAGGCATGTTCATGGGGTCGTCTTTCACGAGGTACCGGCAAAAGCCACAGATGGGGGTGGTTGTGACGTGCCCCCCGTTTCTAGGCCACCCGTTGTCTGAGTCCTTGGGTTGAACTGCCTCGCTCATACTCGATGGGCGTCAGGCCGCTGAGCGGCCAACACCTGCACGTCCCCCGCATTCCCATAGCACAAGACCTTGATGGGCCCGCTCACCGGGTCGAGGAGCCAGTAGTGAGGAATCGACGCCTGGTGGTACCTGCGAGGCTTCACCACCGTGTCATTCGCGCGGTGCGAGGGCGAAACGATCTCGCAGATCCAATCGGGCCGCGTGCCAATCGGTCGCGCGCTCGCGCGCTCGGCAACGGAACGACGCAATCGCGCCTCCAACCGGCAACGTCTGGACGCACGACGTCCTCTCCATGCTGGACGTCCACCTCAGTGAGACTCCACCGCCCGCCTGGCCCGGCTCCACCCGGTTTCAGGTGGAAGGGGCCGCGCAAGAGCGACGTGACGTCGGCCTAACCGGTTAGGCGTTGCCATGAGGCGCGTCGGGCGCGGCCTTCTCCAACGGCCCGCCGTCAATGAGCTCGAACCGCCGCTCTTCCGGCTGCGCTTGCCAGTCCGCGACCGTGAAGCGGCGACGGTGCTCAGCTGGGGGCATCATGGAACAAGCGAACCGCAGAGTCCCCATTGTCGCCCCCAGTGAGGCATGTTCCGCCCCCGAGATGACCGAAGTGACAGGGCCGGGCCCGCTGGGCCGAGTGTGGAGTGCGCTGCGAACCGCCGTCGGTGGAAAGGCACACGCGTCGTGGGACGCACGCAGCCGGGGCGGCTACTTCGGGCACTGGTTCTTCGCGAAGCTGGTGAAGCTCTTCGGGCCAGGCATCGCCTACGCGACGCTCTACCCGGTGGTCACCTTCTACACGCTGTGGGTCCGCAAGGAGCGCGCGGCCTCGATGCAGTACCTGACGCACGTGCTCGGGCCGACGAACGTGTTCGGCCGCTGGCTGCGCACCTGGCGGCACCTGATGGCGTTCGCGCGCAGCTACCTCGACGGCGCGATGCTCGGGATCCTCGGCAGCGAGATCTTCTCGTTCGAGCACCACGGCGCCGAGCACATCCGCAAGATGCACGCGGACGGCAAAGGCGGGGTGATGCTCACCGCGCACCTCGGCACCTGGGAGCTGTCCTCGGGGATGCTCAAGGACAAGCACGGCGTCGGGCGGGTGGCGATCGTGATGTTCCGCAGCGACGCCGAGCAACTGCAGGGGTTCATCGAGTCGCTGCACGGGAAGCGCCCGCGGGTGATCGCCGTCGGCGAGGGCGACCTGGCGGCGCTGGAGATCTTGCGCGCGGTGCGCGGCGGCGAGCTGGTGGCGATGCAGGGAGATCGCACCGTCGACACCCGCGACGTGCGCGTGCCGTTCTTCGGGCGCGAGGCCCGGTTTCCGGTCGGGCCGTGGATCGTCGCGGCGCTCAGCGGGGCGCCGATTCTCTGCTCGTTCGCGCTGCGCACGGGGCCGAGGAAGTACAAGTTCGTCGCGTTCCCGCCGATGACGGTGCACTTCGAGCGGGGCCGCACCAAGGACGAGCAGCTCAAGGAGTGGATCGCCACCTACGTCGCGCGGCTCGAGGAAGTGCTGCACGAGTACCCGTACCAGTGGTTCAACTTCTTCGACTTCTGGGCCGCCGAGCCGAAGCTCCCCGCAGCGGCGGGCACGGCAGGCAGCGTCGAGGCCGCCGCTCCGAAATGAATCCTCAGCGGATGGAGTAGGTGCAGCGCGTCGCGCGCCGCGGCCGCGCTGACCTCAGCCGCTTCTACGGCTTGAGCACAGTGCGATTGAGTCGCTTCACTCGATCGAAGTCGGAGTCGAACGTAATCAGGTGCGCACCGGCATCGATCGTTGCAGCGGCAATCCAAATGTCGTTGACCGGAATCGGGGTCCCGGCCGCGCGCAATTCTGCGAACAGCTGCCCGTACTGTCGCGCGACGTCCTCATCTACTGGAAGGACGTCGACAAAGTCCTCGTCGAGGAATTGTTCGAGCTTCGAGCGGTTGTCAGCTGCCCGACGCCCCAGCTGAAACGCGGCTTCCAGTTCGCCGAGGACGATCGTCGGAAGGTAGACGACCTCTGCCTCGGCAATTCGGGTCACGACTTCGGCGTGATTGCCTCTGAAGTGCGAGTAAGCGGAAGTGTCGAGCACGATCTTCAACAGTCAGTCCCACAACGCCCGATCAATCGTCCGTTGTAGCTGCAGCGCCTGATCGAACTCAGTGACGTCGTCTTCGGCCCAGGTCGTGTACTTGGCCAGTCGTTCACGCCTGCCGCCGATTCCCGTTGCGCGATCGAGCAACTCCAGGACCGTCGTGTTGACGCTCTGTCGACGCAACTCCGCCAGCTTCGCGAGCCGGCGTGCCAACTCGGGCGACACCCCACGCAGCGTGATCTGTTTTGCCATGACATCACGACATTACTTCCACGCATGCATGATGGCAACCGCTTCCCTACGCGTCGCGCGTGAGGCGCGCTTCGACGCTCTGCTCCACCCGGGCCGAGAGCGACAGGTCGGCGTGAAGCGCGCGCAGGAACACCTCGCGTGACAGCACCAGCAGCAGCGTGTCCGCGGTGGTGCGCACCGTCGCGGTGCGGGGCACCTTGCGCAGCAGCGCGATCTCGCCGAAGTGGTCGCCGTCGCCGAGCTGGGTGAGCTTCGCTCCCTGCGCGGAGAGCACCTCGACCTGCCCCCGGGCGATGAGGAAGAACTCCGCGCCAGCGTCGCCGAAGCGCACCACGTCGGTGCCGGCGGCCACGCTGCGCGGCTCGAACTGGGTCGCCAACGACGAGAGCCGTTCGGCGGGCAATTCCCGGAACAGCTTGCTCTTGCCGATGGTGCTCGCAGCGCGGAGCACCGACGCGAAGTCGACGCCTCCGACGTTGGCGACCACCCGCTCGAAGGCCTCGCTCGCCAGCTCGATCACCTCGGTCTGGCTCAGCGCCCGCACCGTCGCGGTGCGCTTGCCGTCTTTGAGCATCGCCGTCTCGCCGAAGCAGTCGCCGGCGCCGAGGCGAGCGAGCACCTTCGGTTGATCCGCCGAGCCGCCGCGGGTGACCTCCACCGAGCCCTGGCGCACCGAATAGAAGGTGTTGCCCGACGCGCCCTCCTCGACGATCACCTGGCCGGAGTCGTAGGTCATCTGCCGCGACTGGGCGGCGATCAACGCCAGGTCCGCGTCGAGAAGCTTCGAGAACAGCGGGATGCTGCGAAACACCGACAGGTCCACCGCGCCGCCCGCGCGCTTGCCGCCCGCGTCCGGAGGCCAGAGCACGGTGAAGGCCGACTCGATGCCGCGGATCACCACCATCAACAGCAGCGGCAGCGGGAAGATCGCGAGCAGCACGAACGCGCCGAAGTAGGCGAGGATCGCCGCCGGGCCGGAGGCCTTGATGCCGAGGTTCATCAGCTGCAGCCCGACCGGAATCCCCACGCCGAGGACGACATAGAGGAACACGCCAATCCACACCGTGGAGAGCACCCCGGACAAGAACAGGCCCGCCCCCGCGCGGCGGACGTTGAAGGTGAGCAGGCTCTTGAGCAAGGGAAGCCCGACGTAGCCGCGGATGTGGTCCCGCAGGTGCACCTGGCCGGAGAGGGCGCTCAACAGTCCGCTCGCCGACGAACGCACCAGTGGACAGAGATCGAGCAGGAGCACCACCGCCGCGCCAGCGAACACCCCGGGCCAGGGGTAGCCGATGGCGATCGCGCACCCGACCCCGGCGAGCGCCCCGAGGTGGGCGAGCATCCGCGGCCCCTTGTCCATCAGCACCCCGACGCCGTGGTCCGGCGCGAGGTGAACGACGCCGGCCGAGGAAATCAGATGGGCGCGGCGCGGCGGAAAACCGAACAGGGCGCAGACCGCCGCGTTCAGCCGGGCGCGGAGGGTGAGCGCCAGCGCCGCTCCGGCGTAGAACACCGGCACGTCGTAGGGCGAGAGCGCCGCCCGCGGCTGGTGCTGCACCACCCAGACGGCGAGCGCGGGGAACGCGAGCAGCTCGAGCGCGCGCAGAGCGGTCGGCCAGGGCAGACGAAAGCGCCAGCGCGAGGTCGGCGCGACCAGCTGGGCCCAGCTGTCGCGGTCCGTCCCCCCGGGCCCTTGCGGATTCTCGGGCGGGTTCACCAACAGGTCGGCGTCGGCGAGCCCGCGCATCAAGTCGTCGAGCGCCGCGAAGGGCACGAAGCCGTAACGGTTCATGTACTCGGCCGAGATCTCCAGCAGCGAGCGCTTGCCGTCGAACAGCTGCACCAGGTTCGATTGGTCGGGCGAGGTGACGAAGCTGTGCCCGGACTCCGCGTGGTACAGGCCCTCGTTTCCGTCGGAACGCCGGCGGATCTCGGTGTTGGGGAGCAGCTCTGGCCGGACGAGGTCGAGCACTTGGGCGCTGGAGCCTACCCCCAGATGAACCAGGAGGTCGGGGTGTTCGGTGCACGACTGGCAATCCGCGAACGATGTGTGCTCTACGACCGCTCCAGTCTCTGGGGGAATCCATGCGCAAGCTCCTGTTCGTCGTCCCACTGTTGGTGCTGGCCTGCGCCAAGCCGCCGACCCCTGAAGAGCTCGCGAAGCAGACGGCCGACGATCTCGACAGCTTCTGGCAGGAAGCGGTCGCCACGGCGCGCGTGACCAACACGATGGCGGTGCGCGACGAGCTGTTCACCGACATCGAGGGAATGCAGCGCTACCCGTCGTCGTCGCGCCCGACGATTCCCGACTCGTCGACCACCAACGACGCCTTCGATGATCTGAGGGTGCTGACCAAGCGGGTCTTCACCCAGGCCAACGTGACCGAAAGCGGCGGCTCGACGATCACCTTCCGAGTCACCGGCACCGATCTCTGCACCCCGCTGCGCGGCAGCTTCAACGCCGACACGACCTGCGTGAAGAACGTCGACAGCCTCAAGCTCGCGGTGCGCGCGGTCGGTGGAACCAACGGCCTCGACGTCACCCTGCTCGTCAACGACAAGATCGAGATCGGCACCGTCGAGATCCTCAAGGGCGTCAGCGTCAGCGCGACGGTGGACCTGGCCAACGCCAAGGGGGCGAGCGAGTTCGTGAACTCGACACTCGGTCAGAGCTCTCCGTTTCGAAAGCTGACCTTCGACGGCTCCGGCAAGATCGAGGTCAAGTTGAAGAAGTACGCCGCGTCGGACTTCGAGGCGACGGTCTCGTTCCTCTCGGACCTGAAGGGCACGATCACCGACGACAACGGCTTCACCCGCTCGGGCAGCGCGGCCTCCCGCACCCCGGCGATTGCGCTGCGGGTCAGCGGGCCCGACAAGAGCGTCAGCGCCACGATCGACCTCGGGGCCAGCGACTTCCACGGCATCTGGTCCGACTTCTTCGACTACCAGCTGAAGCAGCCGATGGTGTGGTCGCTGTCAGGCCTCACGGTGAAGGCGAAGGTCAAGGACGGCGACGCCCGCACCGCGACCGTCTCGACCGGCAGCGGCGCCAACACGCTGAGCTACGCGGGCCAGAACGTGGTCACGGCGAGCCTGAACCCGGACGCGAAGAACAGCTTCGACATCGCGCTCTCGACCGGCGCCAGCGGCTTGTCGGCGGTGACGGTCAAGCCGGGGATCACCTTCGCGCTGGCCTTCAACCTCCAGCCGGTGAAGACCGCCGGCTCGCAGATCGACGACGCGTTGCTCAACTCGACCTACACCTACGCGCTGACGGCGAACGACGGCGCGCCGAAGTTCGAGCTCAACAAGACTTCGAAGACGATCGACGCGTCGTGGCAGCTGGTCAACGGCGCAGCGACGCTCACCGGGTCGAGCACCGGCAGCCCTCGCGTCTTCACCGGGCCCCAGTGCGTCGCTTTCCGCCAGGGACCACGCACCTCGCAGATGAGTGCGTTCCTCGACTTCTGGATGCGCTGCGAAGATTGCGTCAACGGGGCCTGTGGCGGCTCGGTGAGCCAGTCGGCCGCCTGTCAGAAGTACGTCAGCTGCTACGTGGCGAGCGGCGGCACCGCGGGCTCACTCGACAGCAGCTACGGCCCCAACGGCACCTGTTGGACCGCCGGGCAAGCCACCGCCACCGCCTGCACCGACGCATGCGTCCAGGCCAGCGCGGCCCTGAAGAGCGCCTACCCCACGGTCGTCGCCTGCCAGTAGCTCTGGGCCGTCAAGGCCGACGTGGCTTTATGGTAGTTGCCTGAGCCCAAGTGACTCCCTCCCCCACCCTGAGCCTCGGCCGGGTGCTCTTCAAGTTCCGTTCGGTGACGCCGCTGCCGGTGCTGCTCCTGCTGCTGTGGCAGCTGTGGCGTTCCCGCGCAGCCGTCGGCCCAGGCGGAGCGGAGCTCGAGGCGCTGCTCGCCGGGCTCGGCGTCGGCCTTTGCCTGTTCGGCGAGGCCCTGCGCTTCTACGTCACCGGCTGGGTGTCCGAGGGGACCTCTGGCCAGAACGACCGTCTCGAGGCGGTGGTGCTCAACACCCGCGGGCCATACGCCTGGGTCCGCAACCCGCTCTACGTCGGAAACCTGCTGCTGGTGCTGGGCCTGCTCTGCATCGCCAACGACGGCTTCGTCTACGCGGTCGGCCTCGCCTTCTTCTTCGGCGAGTACTTTTTCATCATTCGTGCCGAGGAAGACTTCCTCCGCGGCCGCTTCGCCCACGCGTTTGACGACTACTGCGCCAAGGTCCCCCGCTGGATTCCCCGCCTCACGCCCGCCTTCCCCGGTGCGCTGCGCAGCGGCACCTTCGATTGGCGGCGGGCGCTGAAGAAGGAGCACAACCCCACCGCCGCCTGGGTCACCGGCGCGCTCGCCCTCCTCGCTTTTCAGTCCTGGGCACGGCGCGGGGTCCAGCCCGCCGAGCTGTGGACGCTGGGCGGAATCGAGCTGTTCACCCTCGCCGCCTTCGTGGCAATCAAAGGTTGGAAGCACCAATGGCTCAAGACAAACGCCTGAAGCCCAAACCGAAGTCGACGTCGAAGCCGAGGTCGCGCACTCCGGAGCCCGAGACCCCGGAGCTCGAGCGCCAGTTCGAGGGCCGCGCCCGGCTGCAGGCGCTGCTGGAGAAGGCCGGCATCCTCGCCGACGTCGAGGACATCGCCGCCGCGTTCCGCGCCGCGCAGAAGGACGACGCGCCTCCCGCCACGGTGATCAACGCGCTGTTCGAGGACGAGCCGCGCTTCTCCTCGCCCAGGGACGCGCGGGCCCTGTTCGGAAACCTCTTCGGCCTGTGGGAGCTGCTCGAAGGGGGCGGCACGCCCGACCTCTCCGCCCGGGTCGAGCGCGCGCCAAGGACGCCTCCTCCCGCCGCGCCCACCTTCTTTCCCAAGCAAGGCCCGGATGACGGCTGGGTCGAGGGGGCCTGGCGCTGGCTCGAGGTCACCCCGGTCAAGGACCTGCAGAAGCTGCGACACACCTACGACCATCGCACCGACTCTTTGGTGACCTGGCTTGACGAGCAGGGCCTTTCCGAGCTTGCCTTCGCCCACGCCCAGCTTCTTCTGTTCGAGCTGTTTGCGATGCTCGAGCTGGGCTGTCCCAAAGGCGTCGGCCTGTGTGATGCACCGACGGACGCAGTGGTTGTGGTTCCCTCCGCGCTGGCGGCCTACGCGGAGGAAGCAGTCTTCGAGGCCGAGCACGACGACGAAGAGCCGTTGCCGCAGGAAGAGGCGCGGCGGCTCCAGTCGCTCATGGGCCAGGCGCTCGGCGCCTTGTGGACGGCCCGGAAGGAATGACGATGGCGCGCAAAGAGCGCGAAGACGAGGGCGCGAGCGGGTTCACCGGGAAGCGGACGAAGTCGTACCGCGAGCTCGATGCACAGCGCGGCAAGAGCAAGTACCACTCCCGGCAGGAAGACCCGGGCCAGCAGCGGATCGAGCGGAGCGCCTCGTACGAAAAGTACAAGAAGGCCGCTGACTCGCTCTTCTCCGGCGGCGAGCTGCCGCAGGGTCTCGCGCAGACCTTCGACCCCGAAGGGAAGCGCAAGGAGCAGAAGGAGGCGATGGGCAAGCTGCGCGAGGTGCCCGATCGCAAGGCGTGGGTGACCGGCGTCGTCGAGTACCTCGAGAAGTACCCCGAGCTGCCGGAGGACGCGTTCTTCCTCGACTCGCTGCTCGACCACCCCAGGGACCGCATCGTCGACAAGGCGCTGGGAAAGCTCGAGCTGCTCCACGGCGAAGGGAAGCTGCCGCGAGAGAAGGTGCCCCGCTCGCTCGAGCAGCGGCTCAAGTCGATCGAGCTGACCAGCACCGACCCCGAGACCCAGGCGCGGGCCAAGGTGCTGCGGGAAAAGGTCCGCAGCTAGGCTCTGAAGTGACGCTACAGCGATGAGGCCACGGTGCCGCCGGTGCGCCGGGCGCTCTTGACGATGAACTTCATCCAGTCAACCGCCGCCCCCACCAGCGACTTGTGGACAAACGCAGGCGGGATGTCGCCGCCGGGATCCGAGAAGACGGTGTAGGTGATGCGGGTCGAAGTCCCAGCCGGCTCGAACTCCCAGGTGCCGCGGAGCTTCTCGATTCGCACCATGCCTTTGGGGCACGGCGGGGCGAGGTCGTTGGCGGAGGAGAACGTGACCCGGCAGCTCCCGTTGGGCAGCAGCTCCTGCTTGCGGCGCACCGCGAAGTCCCGTGCGCTCACCATCGGCGGGGTGACCTGCTCGTAGGTGACGCGCTCTTTGCCCGTCTTCCAGTGGGCTTCGCGAATGAGGTTCCGCGACACCACCGAGGGCTCTCCGGGGCTGAGGGTCGCGCTTCCGAAGGCGGCGGCACAGAGGCTGCTCACCGACTGGGTCGAGAGCGAAACGAGCTTCAGCTCGTTGAAGCGTTCTTCGGGCAGCTCTCGCGCGAACAGCTCGATGCCGTTGCCGGAGTCCTGCTTCGTCCACTCGGACCCTGCTGCCACCACCAGGACCAACACCGCTGTCGAGAACATGAACCGAGGCAGGGCAAGGTCAGCGCCACCGCGCAGCCCGAGTGGTATTGAGCGCGGCCATGCCTCAACTGCTCTTGTTGCTGACCCTTGCAGCCGCGGTCGACGCGCCGGTGACCGAGGTGACTGTCTTTTCCGACCGGGCGCGGGTGGTGCGAACTGCCACGGTGGCGACGTCTGGAGCGCAGGCCGTCGAGCTCCCGCCGCTGCCCCAGTCGGTCGACCCGTCGAGCATCCGGGTAGAGGCGACCGGCGCCGAGGTGAAGCGGGTCGAGCTCACCCGGCTCGAGGACGACGAGCTTCCAGTCGACGAGGCGAAGCTGCTGATCAGCGCGCTTCAGGCGGCGGACGACGAGCTGGCGAAGCTCAACGCCGAGAGCACCGCGGTGCGCAAGCAGACCGACAGCCTCCAGCGGATCGCTCCGGGTGTCCCGGCGGCGGACCCGCTCAAGCCGCCGGCGAAGCTCAACCCCGCCGGTTGGACCGCGGCGATCGCCTTCGTCACTGATTCGCTCGCGAAGTCCCAGGCCCGTCAGCGAGAGCTGGCCCTGAAGCTTCAGACGGCGGTGGAGAAGCGGCGGGAATTGGTGAGCAAGGCGGCGCTGCTCGGCGCGACCCAGCGCCGCTACGGCTGGAAGGTGGTGGCGCAGCTGGGCGGCGGGGCGCCGAGCCTCAAGCTCACCTACTTCGTGCTGCGCGCCCGCTGGTACCCGCTCTACGACCTCGCGCTCAACTCCGACACCGGCAAGGTCACCGTCGCCTTCTCCGGCCTCGTCTCCCAGGAGTCGGGCGAGGACTGGAACGACGCCGCGGTGACGTTGTCCACCGCGGTGCCAGCGACCGTGACGACGCTGCCGAAGCTGCTCACCTGGAAGATTGGCGAGAAGGAACGGTTCATCCCCACGCCGACGCGCGTCTCGGACAGCGCCCGCCCGCCTCCGACGGTGCCGGCGCTGCCGGTGCAAGAGCGCGAACAGGACTTGCTGCGCGGCAAGCTGCAGCAGATCGCCGGTGGCCGCGGGCCCGGAGGGCCGACGGGGGCCTACGACAAGAAGAAGAGCGGCAAGCGCGAGGACTTCGCCTTCAGCGGCGACGAGCTCGACGGCGAGTTCGCCCCGGAGGAGCTCGCTGAAACGGACGCCGTCGGCCGCGGCGCGATGCGAGACCAGCCGATGCCGCCGCCCCCCCCACCCGCACCGCCGCGCTCGGCGACGCGGTCGATGGCGCCCGGGTCGATGGAGGAGCCGATGCGAGAGGTGACGGCCGAAGCCAAGAGCTCCGGCCGTCGCAAGAGCGACGACGCACCTGCGCCCCCGACGTTCGGCTTCAGCCTCGCGCCTCCGCCCGGCTACCGCGCGCCCGCTTTCAGCGGAGATCTTCCCAACGCCGCGGCCGGCGGCTTCGAGCTGGCCTACACCTCGCTGCAAAAGGAGACAGTGCAGTCGGGCAAGGGCGCGCGGAAGGTGGCGCTCTTCACCGAGGCCTGGCCGGTGACCGTCGAGCGCAAGATGTTCCCCGCGCTGTTCCCCGAGGCGTTCCTCGTCGCCGAGCTGAAGAACCCTTCGCCCCAGCCGCTGCCGGCGGGCAACGCCAACCTCTACGTCGGAGACGACCCCGCGGGTAACGCGCGGCTGAGCCTCGTTGCGCCGGGCGAAGCCTTCACCCTGCCGCTGGGCATCGACCGCGCGCTGCGGCCGGTGCGCAACGTCAAGGTGCTGCAGTCGGAGCGCGGCGTCATCAGCAAGGACGAGGTCACCGACTACGTCGTCACCATCGAGCTCGCCAACCCCTACCGCTCAGCGGTGGCGGTGCGGCTGCTCGACCAGATCCCGATCACCACCCAGAAGGACGTGGAGATCCTCCTCTTCGAGAGCAAGCCGCTGGCGACGCAGGACAAGCGCACCGGCTCGCTCGAGTGGCGGCTCTCGGTGCCCCCGGCGGCGAAGACGGTGGTCTCGTTCAGCTACAGCATCAAGAGGCCCAAGGGGTGGTTGTTGCAGCAGACCGAGGTGCGGCCATGAGCGCGCTCGTCCTCCTCACCCTGCTCTTAGCGGCGCCGCCGATCGACCAGGTGGTGGTGTTCCCCGATCGCGCCCAGGTCACCCGGGTGGCGAACGTCACCTGCGGCGCCCGGGTCCGCGCCGACTTCACCGAGGTCTCTCCCGCCGCGGCCGCCGACAGCTTCCGCGCCCGGGCCAGCGAGGGCAGCGTCCTCGGAATGCGCAACGAGCTGATCGTCCGCGCCCAGGAGTTCGCGCCGCAGCTGAAGGACGCGAAGGACAAGCTCAAGGTGCTCGACGACCAACTTCAGCAGCTGGCGCAGGCGCGCAGCCGCGCCGAAGGCCAGAGCCGCCTCGCCGACCAGCTGGCGGCGGTGGCGGTGACCCAGGTCTCGCGGGAGTTCGCCGCCGAGCAGCCGAACGTCAAGGCCTGGGCCGGGAGCTTCGAGGCCTCGTTGAAGACGGATCAGACTTCCGGCGCGGTGCGCGCCGACCTCGACTCGAAGATCCGTGGGGTGCTCGACGCGCGCGAAGTGCTGGAGCGGAAGATCCGCCAGCTGCAGGCGTGGTCCAACCGCAGCGAGTGGCGGGTGGAGGTGCTGGTCAACTGCCCCGCGGGAAGGACGGCGAAGGTCGAGCTGACCTACCTCGTCGGCGGGGCCGACTGGTCCCCAGCATACGAGGCCCGCGCCGATGAAGGCGGCAGCAGCGTCGAGCTGTCGACCTGGGCAAGCTTGAAGCAGACCACCGGCGAGGACTGGAAGGACGCGAGGCTCCTGCTCTCGACCGCGGTGCCTTCGCAGAACGCCACCCCGCCCGAGCTGCAGAAGCTCCAGGTGAGCGCGCTCGAGCGGCAGCCGGAGAAGAAGGTGCTGGTGCGGCGCGACGAGGTGGTGGAGCACGCGGCGGTGGGCGGGAAGAGCGCCGGCGTCGAAGGCGGCCTGCGCGCCCGTGACCAGGGCCTGTCGGTGCAGCTGCAGGTGCCCGACCGCGGCACGGTGCTGGGAGATGGGACGCCGATTCGGCTCTTCGTCGCGAAGACGAAGCTGAAAGCGGCGTTCACCCTGCGTGGCTTCCCGCGGCTGCAGGCGTTCGTCTTCCGCGTCGCCGACCTCACCAACCAGGCGCCCTTTCCGCTGCTCGCCGGGCCGCTCGACGCCTACCGCGCCAACGGCTTCGTCGCCCGCTACGGCATCGACCGAACCCCGGAGGGAGGCAAGCTCACCTTGAGCTTCGGCGCCGAGGAGACGCTGCGGCTGAAGCGGGTGGTCGTCGAGGAGCTCAAGCGCGACGTCGGGCTCTTCAACGGCAAGAAGCGCTTCTCGTACAGCTACCGGTTCGAGCTGGCCAACTACGGCAAGGCGGCGGCGGAGGTCGAGGTGGCGGAGAGCCTGCCGGTCTCCGAGCTCGACGACGTCGCGGTCACCGTCGATCCGAAGACCACCCCTGGCTACAAGATGGATCCCCAGGACGGCATCGCCCGCTGGAAGGTGAGCCTCAAGCCCGGCGACAAGCGCAACGTCGAGCTGCTCTACAAGGTCGACGTGCCCAACACCTACGACACCGGGAACTACTGACCCCCCATGTCCTCGGTCGACGTCCCGGTTCCGCACGGCCGGCTGGAAGCGCTCTGGTGGAAGGTCGAGCAGCCGCGGGCCGCGGCGGTGGTCTGCCACCCGCACCCGCTCCACGGCGGGACGATGCACAACCACGTCACCTACCGGTTGGCGCAGGCGTTTCGCGACGGTGGGGTCAGCTGCGTGCGCTTCAACTTCCGCGGCGTCGGGAGATCTTCGGGGGTCCACGACGAGGGCGTGGGAGAGATCGACGACGCCCGGGCGATGCTCGACTGGGTGGCCAGGCAGGAGCCGGGGCTGCCGCTGTGGCTCGGCGGCTTCTCCTTCGGCGCTCGCGCCGCGCTCCAGCTGGCGCTGCGGGATCGCCGGGTGGAGAAGGTGCTCGCGGTGGGCCTCGCGGTCGACGTCTTCGATTTGAGCTTCGTCACCGGCCTGCGGCAGCCGGCCGCCTTCATCCACTCCGACCACGACGAGTACGGCAAGCTCGAGCACGTCGAGGCGTTGCTCGCGAAGGTGCAGTCGAAGCACGCGCTGTTCGTGGTGCCCGACGCGGATCACCTCTGCAACGGCCGGCTCGACGCGTTCAGCGCCGCCGCGAAGAGCGCGTTCGACTGGCTCGCCGCGGTCTAAGGATCGATCTCGACGACGTAGAAGGTGAAGATCGCGATCCCGCTGCTGTGCTGGCGGGTCACGTTCACCACCGTCGAGCTGGCCAGCTCGAACCGCGCCTCGCCGTCGGAGAGGTTCGTCACGTCGCCGCTGGTCTCGCCGACGCCTTGCCCCGAGACGTCCTGGCTGCTGGCGAAGACGAGCGTCCGGGTGGTGTCGACCGGGGTGATCGTCACCGCGGTCGTCGAAGTCCCCACGGGCTGGGTCGTGGTGAACGTCTGCACCTTGCCCCGGGTGCCGAAGTCGAGGCGCTCCCAGACGACCTGGGGCAGCGCGGAGGCGAGGCACACCCCGGTCGCTCCCGCGGCGCGGGTGAACTTCAGCGAGGAGGAGGTGGGCATGTCGCCGCGGACGAGGACTTCGCAGATGCTCGGGCCACCGTTGTCGGCGCCGTTCTGGGTCAACAGCGCCGTGTTGAGCGAAGAGGCGGGGAGCCCGCTGACCGAGAGCACGCCGGAGCCCGAGGGGAGACCGCCGTCCTCGGTGCCGCGCTGCACGCTCAGCCCCGACAGCTCGACGACCTGGACGGAGTAGGTGTCGCCCACGCCGCTGCCTGCCGAGTTCCCGTAGTCCATCAGCACTGAGGTCCCGCCTACCAGCTGCGCGGTGGGGAGATCCTCCGCGTCGATGTCGTTGCCGCTGCCTTCCATAGACTTGAGGACGAAGCTGGTCGCCGGGTTGACCGCGGTGGGGACGGCGAGGCTGAACACGTCCGCGCCGACGGTCCCCTCCATCCGCTCGACCCGCATCCCGGCCGGGAGCTCGAGCGTCTGCACATGAATCGTGCCGGTGGCGTTCCCGCCACTGCGCGTGCAGTAGACATTCGAGACCGCGGTGATCCGGCACTTCACCTTGCTCGTGGCGCTCTGCCCGCTGCCGGCGGTCGCCGTGTAGAAGAGCGCGGTGTGCGCGATGTTCTGCAGCGGCGGGGAGATGCCGCAGTTGGCGCTGTAGTCGAACTGGGTCCCTCCGTCGGGCAGGCCGACCGGGCCGTTGATGGTGCAGCTGCCGCGGCGGACCGCCGGGATCACGCTCAACGTCCGGGTGGCTGTCGCGAAGCTCGCCATGGCCGTCTGGGTCACCATCACTCCGCTGACCGGCTTGACGTAGAAGGTGACCAGAGACTGCCCCGCGGGAATGGTCACGGTCGTGATCGGCAGCGTGCAGGCCGCGTCCGAGTAGTTGCGCACGCCGCCCACCGGTGACTCGGTCAAGCCGATGGGCGCCGCCGCGAGGACCGGCGTCGGCGTCGCACCGATTCGGGACTGCAAGTTGGTGAGGAAGCACGTTCCAGCTGGCAGCGGACTGGGCACGGTGCCGGTGAAGGCCAGGCCCGTCGGCGCCGCGGCCCCCCCCCCTGCTCCGCCACCCGCACCACCGCCCGAGCCGCCCGCTGTGCCGCCACCCGCTCCGCCTGCTGTGCCTCCGCCCGCTCCACCGCCTGCTGTTCCGCCACCCGAGCCGCCCGCGGTGCCGCCACCCGCTCCGCCTGCGGTGCCGCCGCCCGCTCCGCCGCCTGCTGTTCCGCCACCCGAGCCGCCCGCGGTGCCGCCACCCGCTCCACCTGCTGCGCCGCCGCCGGATCCGCCTGCTCCACCTGCTGCGCCGCCGCCCGAGCCGCCTGCTGCGCCGCCGCCGCCGCCGCCGGAAGAAGCACCTCCCCCACTTCCGCCATTTCCGCCGTCGGTCTCGACCGTGCCATTGGGAATGCAGGTGCGGCTCTTCCGCCCGCAGACGTAGCCTTCGATGCACTCGCCGTCGGAGGTGCAGGCGTAGAGCTTGACCGCGCCCGAGCCGCACTCGCACCCCCCGAGGATGAGTCCGAGCCAGATCAGGACTGCGGAGCGCATCGGGTAAGCTTACCCCAGCTGCGACCGCGGCTTGTGAAACGCGTGTGGGTCCGCAGCGCAGATCGTCGCCATTGTTTCGCCCAGCGGACCGAAGCGTTAGTCAGGCCTGCCGATGACCTCTCCTGCCTCCCGAAGTGCCGAGCGCGCCCGGAAGATTCGCTTCGTTCTCTGGGCGATCCTCGTCGCCAATTGGGCGGTCGCGGCGCTCAAGCTCGTCTACGGGCTCGCCTCGGGCTCGGCCGCGCTGAGCGCCGACGGTCTGCACTCGTTCATCGACGGAGGCTCGAACGTGATCGGCCTGGTGGCGATGTGGATCGCCGCGCAGCCGGCAGATGAAAACCACCCCTACGGCCACGAGAAGTTCGAGGCGTTGGCCGCGTTGGCGATCGGCGCGATGATCGGCATCGGGATGTTCGAGCTGGGCCGAATGTCCTTCTCGGCGCTCGTCGCCAACAGCCGCCCCGAGGTCAGCAACACGATGCTGATCGTCACCGTCGGCACCCTGCTGGTGAACGTGGTGGTGACCCGAATCGAGACCGCTCAGGGGAAGAAGCTCAACAGCACGATCCTGCTGGCCGACGCGCAGCACACGCTCTCCGACGTATTCGTCTCGCTGGTGGTGATCGTCTCCCTGGTGCTCTCCCGCCTGGAGGTGCCGCGTGCCGACGGGCTGGTTGGCCTCGCGGTGCTCGGCTTCGTCGCCCGCGCCGGGTGGATGGTGATCCGCCAGGCGGTCGAACCGCTCTCGGACACCGCCCGCCTCGACCGCCAGTCGCTCGAGGCGCTGTGCCTGGCAGTGCCCGGCGTCCGACGGGTCCACCACATCCGCAGCCGGGGCATGGCCGAGTCGGTGCAGGTGGATCTGAAGATCGACGTCGATCGCGCCCAGTCCCTGGCCGACGCGCACAAGGTCGCCGACGCCGTGGAGGCAGCGATCATCGCCGCGCATCCGCAGGTGAACGACGTGATGGTCCACGTCGAGCCTGCCGCCTGACGACCTCGTGACATTGAAGGATCCGGAGGTTGGTATCTGGGCGGCATGGGCCGCGACTGGATCATGCTGGGACTCGCCGCGTGGGTCGCCGCCTGTGACAAGGGCGCCACCGCACCGAAGCCGCCGAAGGACGTCGTCGCCTGGGTCAACGGCAAACCGATCACCGCCACCGAGGTCGAGCTGCGGCGAATGGGCCGGGCGCGGCCGGGCGTGGAGCGCGCCACACCGGAGACGCCCGAGGAGGCGCTCGAGGCGCTGGTGCTCCAGGAGCTGCAGGCCCAGCGGGCGCTCGAGCTCGGGCTCGACAACGACGAGAGCTTCCAGCTGGCGCAGCAGAAGGCGGAAGCGCAGCTGCGCGAGGTGCGGCGGCGCGAGCTCGCCAAGCTCTACCGCTCGAAGGAGCTGCTCGACAAGATTGTCGTTACCGAGGACGAAGCCAGGCGCTACTTCGAGGCCAACCACGCCCGGGTGAAGGCGGAGCTGAAGGTCCATCAGCTGATCCTCAAGGGCCGCCCCGCCGCCGACGCCGCCGCCGCGGCGATCGCCCAGGGCAAGCCGTTCGAGGAGGTCGCCGCCGCGCAGTTGTCGGTGCTGCCGCCCGGCGACAAGCCATGGGAGCTGCCGCCATTGAGCTGGGAGCAGGTTCCGTCGCAGTGGTGGGACGCGATCGACAAGCTCAACGAAGGACAGGTCACGGCGCCGATCGCCGGCCCCGACGACCGCTTTTGGATCATCAAGCTGATCCAGCGCACCGAAAATCCGGCCGTCACACTCGAGGTCGCGCTGCCCAAGGTCCAGGCGATGGTGAAGAGCGACAAGTTCGAGCAGCGCAGGGACCAGTTGGATCAGCAATTGGTGCAAAAGGCGCGCGTCCAGCGCTTGCCCCCGATCGCCCAACCGGCGATTCCGGCTCCCTGATTCAAGGGTTGCCGCAGATGCTGCGCGTCGAGACCAAGTAGACTGGGTTTCTGTGCAATATTTGCGTAAAGCAAATCTAATTTATCCCGTGTTTTCCGTGTTATTGCAGCAACTTCCGGCACCGATTCTGCCTTGACCAAGCCGTGGAAACAGGCGAATCATCCATTAGCTAATAGCCTATGTCACAAACGAGTCATAAGTTTTTGGTACCCACGGAGGCTGCAATGAGACGGACGATGAAATGGAGCTTGAGGCTGTCAATCGCAGTGGCAGTCGTCGTCGTCGCTGGATGCGGCGGCACTGGACCCGCTGGCCCCGCGGGTGATCCCGGGCCAACTGGCCCCGGCGGCACCAATGGCCAGCCGTGCACGGTGAGCAACTACGATGGTGGCGTCACCGTCACCTGTCCCGGCAGCGCTCCGGTCCAGGTGCCCAACGGCACCAACGGGCAGGCGGGCCAGAACTGCACCGTCGCAGCGGCGGATGGCGGGATCAACGTCACCTGCCCCGGCAGCGCCCCCGTGTTCGTCGCCAACGGCTCCGCCGGCCAGCCCGGCGGCACCTGCACCGTCGCTCCGACGGATGGCGGAGTGATCGTCACCTGCCCCGGCAGCAACCCGGTCACCGTGCTCAACGGCGTCGACGCGCAAGCGATCAACGACTTCGCGACGCTGAGCGCCGCCGAGGTCGCGCTGCTCGACCTCACCGTTACCGTCAACTCCGTCTCGAACGCCGCTCGCCCGGTGGTCGCCTTCAAGATCACCGACCAGAAAGGCCGCGGCGTGAAGAACATCCCGCCCGCCTACGTGAACAACTTCGGCATCCTCAAGCTGGTGGTGGGCAACCCGACCGACGGCGGCAACGGCCACAACGTCGACACCTGGGTCAGCTACATCGCCAACTGCACCACCTGCGTCGCGACCACGGAGACGGCGAGCGCCTCCAGCCTGGTGAGCCTGGGCGACGGCAACTACACGTACACCTTCGCGCGGAACATCCAGGTGGCTGCCTCGGGGACGACGTATGACGCCGCCGCGGCGCACCGCCTGCTGTTCCGTCTGGCCTCCTCGGGCAACCCGTTCCGCCCAGTGGACGTGGTCTACGAGTGGGTGCCCTCGACCTCGGCCGTGATCACCGGCAACAACGAGAAGGTGGCGACGGCGAACTGCCTCGAGTGCCATGGGAGCTTCCGGGCCAACGCCCTCAACGCCGGCGGTGCCACGGCCTTCCACGGCGGCCAGCGCTACCTGGTCCCGTTCTGCCTCAACTGCCACAACGACCAGCGCAAGTACGCCGGCGCCGACGCGGGCGGCAACCCGATCATCGGTGAGCCGACGATCACTGCTGGGGTGATGACCCCGGCCGCCGGGCAGACCTCGGTGGGCGTGCTCAAGGGTGAAGCGGTGATCAACCTGCCGGTGTGGATCCACAAGATCCACCGCGGCGAAGAGCTCACCCTCAGCGGTCCGTACCCGGGCGGCGCCTTCGGCGCGGAGATCAACGGAATCCGGTTCCCCCAGGACCAGCGCAACTGCACCAAGTGCCACAAGAACGCGCCCCTGGCCGACAACTGGAAGAACAAGCCCAACGCCCGGGCCTGCGGGGCCTGCCACGACGACGTCGACCTCGCCGCGGGCACCAACCACCTCGGTGGCCCGCAGCCGGACGACAACAAGTGCAACATCTGCCACACCCCGGACGCGATCGCCGCCAAGCACCAGCCCGTCGCCCCCCCGGACCCGAACAACGTGTTGCTCGTGCCCGCGCTCGACGGCGGCAACGCGAACACCAACGCCGCGTGGATGGGCAACGTCAAGAACCGGCCGGACGGTGGACTGCTGATCACCTACGCGATGCCGGCCAACGCGGTCAGCGCCGTGGCGGTGGCTGACGGCGGACTCAACGCCGCGGTGAAGTTCCATCTGGTGAAGGAAGGGGCCAACGTCGTCTTCAACACCTACGACGGCGGCTCGGAGCTGATCGACAACTTCTACGGCGGACCAAGCGTCTACTGCGTCTTCGCGGTTCCGCAGGACGGCATCGCCGCCCCGGCGGACTTCAACGCCTCGGCCAGCGGGTACCTGAAGAACATCTGGAAAGGCACCGCCACGGGCACCGCCGCCGGCACGCTGTCCGCCCCGGACACGAACGGCGACTACACGGTGACCCTGACCGGGGTGAACATCCCCACCACCGCGACGATGCTCACCTGCGGCATCGGCTACACGTACAGCCTGCCTGCGTCTCAGCCGCTGACCCAGACCAACCTCGCCCCGTTCGGGTGGAGCCCGTCGGCGAAGACGGGAGGGTTGATCGTCCCGGTGCCGAACATCTGGCAGACGGCGGTGGGCTACACTGGACGGCGCGGGATGACCACCATCGCCAGCACGGCGACCCAGGTCGTCACCACCGCGAAGTGCGAGGCCTGCCACAACCCCCTGGGTGTCAGCCCCAGCTTCCACGCGGGGCAGCGCAACGACGGAGCGACCTGCTCGTTCTGCCACAACGCCAACCGCACCAGCAGCGGCTGGTCGGCATCCTCGAGCTCGTTCATCCACGGCATCCACGGCGCCGGCAAGCGGACGACGCCGTTCAACTGGCACGCGATCTCGGCCACCGAGGGCTTCTACGACGTCACCTTCCCCGGCCGGCCGCAGAACTGCGAGACCTGCCACAACCCCGG